>JBGOXV010000110.1:0-5749 GCA_041479325.1 Thermoplasmata archaeon | reverse complement strand
GACCAGTGAGACAACTCTGGGTCAGGCATTCTGGGTGGCCGCAGTCCTGAGCGCCTCCTTGGTGATGGTCTACGACGGCTTCGTCCTGGCATCATGCAAGTCCATCACCGCGTGGAACACGGCTCTGATGCCACCTCTCTTCTTCACCTACGCTATTGCCGGCGGAGTCGCGATGACCTACCTCACAATGACCGCCACCGGAGGCGAGATCCTCAGCCCATCCACCATGACCAACCTGGACGCAATACTGCTAACGACCATGTCTGCGCTGGTCATCATCTACATCGTGAACATGGCGTCGTCGACATCAACTGCGAAGGAATCGCTCAGGAGACTGACGACCACCAAGCTGGCTGCGGCGTTCATAGGCTTAGCAATTGTCGCCGGCCTTCTTGTGCCGCTCACTCTGACCTACTATGACAAACTTGCAGTCGGAGGCACCCTAGCATCGGTCCTTCTGGCTGCCTCAGCTGTCCTGGAACTGGCGGGAGACCTGTCAGTCAGACACTCGATCCTCAGGGCGGGCCTGCACGCTCCCGTCTTCTCCGAGGGACTCTAGGCCAGGGACGGGCGAATGGTTGATGCAACATGAGCGGCGAAACAAGTCGCCTGGAGATCTTGCGAATCACAGGGAGCAAGACCGAGAGCCTTCGCGATGTCCTCATCAAGGAGAGCCCTGTGACAATCTTCTTGGATGACATCGAGCTCGCAAACCTAATGTGTTCTCCGAAGAACCTGGATTGCCTGGCCGTCGGGTTCTTGTTCGCAGAGGGGCTAATCAAAAGCAAAAAGGATATCAAGAAGGTAATTGCGGACGAGAAGGATGGAGCTGTGTGGGTGGAATTGAAGAAAGCCAAGAAATCTTCTGAGAATCTCATTGCAAGGCGGTTCATCACAACAGGCTGCGGCAAAGGCCTGACATTTGTCGACGCAAAGCATGATGGTAGGCACCTCCGAAGCAAGTCCCAATTCAAGATGCGTGTCGATTCTCTCCCGCTGCTGATGAGAGAATTCCTTCGGAGATCGCGACTCTACAAACTCACGGGAGGAGCCCACAGTGCCGCAATATGCAGCACGAGAAGCATTCTCGTCTTCAATGAAGACATCGGAAGACATAGTGCGATTGACAAGGTCGTAGGGGAATGCATTCTGAAAGGGATCAGGACAAAAGACAGAATCATGGTGACCAGCGGCAGGATCTCGTCGGAGATCTTGGTGAAGGCCGCCAGGAGCCGGACTCCTGTCATCATCTCGAAATCTGCACCCACAGACCTCGCGGTCAGATTGGCAACCGACTTCGGCATAACACTCGTGGGATTCGCCAGAGGGTCAAGGATGAACATATACTCGAATGCATGGAGAGTCGTGACAAAGGCAGAGGGCTGATAGCGAGCGCTGCACCTTTTTCAATGTCCAACCAGATTAATCGACGACAGGTCGGCCTCACTAGGTGCCAGTCCACGCCATTCGCGAATAGCGTTGTTCTAGTCCTTCATCGTAATTCCGTCGCGCCTGTCCTGCCCAGCTACGAGAATCAGAGGGCGTACTCGGTAACTATGCCCACGTTGTCTGGAAGAGCGCGCTTGAAGAGGTCCCTCGCTTCCATTGCATATGCCCTTATTGCTGCGGCATGGTCCGTCCTCGCGCCCTTACCGTGAGCGTTAGGAGGCGAAGGTGGAACGATAGCAGCGAGAAACTTCCTTGGCCTCATTGACGAATCGAGGTACTCCATTGCCACCTTGTACTCACTTCTCATGGTCGCACTTGAAAACCCCTTGACGATCCAGACTTTCTTCAGTCGTTCGTACGGTATGATCATATTGTCTTTGCTCTCAGTCAACTTGGCCAGCTCTTGGTCATCAGGATGATTATGCACTCGTTCATGAATCATCGTATAGCCGAAGACTCCTGGAATGATGTCATCTCTGATCCTTTCCCTTATCAGGGAAATACTCTTCTCGGTCAGAAGCAGGCAGTATGCTCTGTTGCTCAAACCTTTCCTCATCAGGGCATCGATCACTCCGATAGTCTTCTGCATTTGCCCACCTCCGGTCCTCCTCCCTTGGAACTTCATCGCCTCGAGCCCATATATCTCTTCTCATCGTCGTCTGCCAGGAATGCGGGCCATAGATCCGTCTCGCACGCTGCATCCCTCGGGCAGGCATTGCGTCAGATAGCCCGCCCGAGCGTGGTGCGGTCACGCGAATGCGAGAGCATGTGCACTAGGCTTCAAAGGAGATCTGGCAGAAAGGATGGCGCCAAGCTCTTCGAGATGACTATCATAGGGAAAGGCAGCAAGAGTCTGGCTCTGTGTATTGTTCCTCAGGTCGAACAAGAGCTAGGCGTTCGAATTCACACACCGTTCCCAGCGTACCCTAGTTCATGATTCGAATTGAGGCGGAGGAGCGGTTTGGACACCACTCCATTCTAAGAAACGACAATGTACGAGGGCCCGGACATTCGCCCGGAATCTGTCGGTGACAAAAGCTAGATGCTATACTTACCGGCACGAAACTGGCCCGTCCCATACCCTAATTTCATGTCGGTAGATAATTGACTCGCTTTTCCTCCCCTATGGGCTTTTCCGAGGCGAAATCCAATTGCGCAGATTGGATTCTGGCCAGTAAGTCGAGAGCGGGCGTGAAGGGATTCGAACCCTTGGCCTGCCGGCGAGTTGCGGGAGTCTGTCAATCAGCATGGATTGATGCCAAACCTAAGCCCCTTTCCTCTTTCGCAGCGCCCTGGCATCGCCTAACCCTCGAAGGTCACGTGGGTAATCTCCATGCCCGTCGGCAAGTAGATCAGCGTCATCGTGTACGCACACGATGGTGAGAGCGCAATGCCCGGCTCTAAGCTGATGTAGTCACCAGCGTTCACGAACCCGTTGCCAACCAAATCGGTCACGTTCAGGTACACGCTCGTGCTTCCGCCTATTAACTGCTGACCGCCATTGTAGGTTTGGCCTGCGGACCCAGTCAACCCATGGGTCGTGAGCGTCCACGAGTCGGTCGTTGTTCCGTTCTGGAGCAACGGCCTCACATCGCCCCACTGCGTATCTCTGGTTATGCCTGCCACGGTGAACCGCCAGCCCGTCGAAGTGCTCGATTTTTGCATCTGTGCCGTTGGTGTTTGGGCCGGGTCGCCGTGGGCCGGGTCGTTGTCGAACCCAAGAACCATGAAGTATTGCACGGCCGCCAGAACGATATTGCCCGCGACCACGAGGACCACTACCATGACGACTATCCAGAGCAATCTGTTGTTCTTCGTGGGTTGGGGTCGAAGCTGAGAGGATACGAACTGAGGCACTCCGATTTGTCGCCCACATCTCTCACAGAAGCTCGCTCCATCTGGGATGGCCGCGCCACAACTCGGACAATTCATCGCATTTCCCCGTGTCATCATCGCCATTCCGCCTTAAAGGCCTTTTCCGAGGCGAGGCTCAAGCTCTCTCCTTGCGTCTGTCAACCCCGAAGCCATACAGTGCGAACGCGTATCCAATCGCCAGAAAGGGCATGCCAACAACAATGCCCAGAACATGAGCTTGACCCCAGAGTGATCTGTTGATGCCCCATATTCCTATCAGAAAGCCGACGACGATGAGGAGGATGCCTGCAATCTTGTACCCGTTTATCATCTTCGTTTCCTGAGGATAGAATCGCCCCTCCTCCCTAAGCTCTTTTCCAAAAAACGAATGGCGGGCGTGAAGGGATTCGAACCCGCTCTGCTGGCTAGATTCTAATTAGCGATATTGGATTTCGAGCAGAACGCACCAAACCGTTTTCCACTTTTTCTTTGGATCTTGTGCCGAAGGGAGCAATTCAAGACCGAGGGTATCTGCAGGGCCCGATGCAGAGACATAATATACTGTTTCTATCGGTCAGGGGTGCAATGGAGGATGTTCGAACTAGGTCCAAAGGCACTACCGTGCTAACGATTCTTCTCGTAATGATCTTGGTAGCCTCAGGAGGGGTAGGAGCATGGCTCATCTCGGACTACGTACGCTCGGGGGGAATGGGTCCTAGGTGGGTGTATCACTCCACTGACAATTCTGCATTCTGGCTGACCCCGTTTCTCGTCAGCAGAAATGGCTTACTAATAGCTAGTGAGCATGCGTCCGACAGCGACTTCTTCGTTTCCTTGTCGCCAAGCAATGGGACCGTTGAATGGAAGACACATGTGAACGTTGCTTGGAGCCTCGTTCAGGGTCCGAATGGCGGATTCTACTACATCGATTTCCCCGACAGGAGTGTCTGGGAAAACAATGCTTCAAGTGCCAGCCATAGGAACCTGACAGCCCTCGACTCCAGTGGTAGATACAACTGGAGCTATGTTGCCGATAACGGCACGCTTGATATTTGGGGGGTTTACCCAGACGGCGAGGTTGTTGCATCGTGGACGGCCGGCATCTTTTTCGGGGAGTCAGTCAAGGACGAGATTGTGGGGATTTCAAACGGTGTAAAGATGTGGGGCATTGACATGCCCTTCCGGAACGCGTCGTGGGGGACCCCCAGCATATCTGATAATGGTACCTTCGTCGTGCACGCGTACTGCAGCGAAGATGCGCGCTATGAGGTTGGCATCTCGGAGAGAGGCCAAGTCCTGTACCTCCAAAAAGGGAGTTACTTCATTGGGGATCCGGAGCCGTCAAGGAGTAGGAACGGCAGCGTGGAGTACGAATTGAGGCGCACGTACGTTGACAGCGTGACTTCAGTGATAAGCGTATACGCGATTAGTATCGTCAATGGCTCGGTTCTGTGGAATACTGAACTGTACCAGTCCGGCAATCCGAATCATATGCCACCAGGATCTTGGGAGCCCCACGCGACTCTTGTCGACGGACGGGGCATCATCTACTGCAGTGACGAGAAGAATAGCTATGCCCTTGACTCCGCGGGCAAGATCATCTGGAAGAAACCATACCTCGGTTGGCAGGTCGCAGCATTTCCTTTAGGCGGGTTTCTCGCCCAGGATAATGTCTCCCTGAAGAGGTTCGACTCCAATGGGCTTCAAGTCTGGCGGCACTACGTCAGTCTGAACGGATACAGCAGTGTATTTGTTGGGCCAGATGAGACAGTCTACTATAGTCAGGGCGCATCAATAGTGGCATTGACCCGTTCCACTGGTCTCAGCCTGGACCTGGTGTTCTTGATTGTCACCATCGGGGCAGATGTCGCAGCAGTCTCGGGCTACGTGCTAGCACGTCGTCGTAAGAGATTTCGCGGTAGCTCCTGACGGTTTCGTGGAATCACCTTTCCTCCTCTAAGGTCTTTTCCGAGGCGAGTGTTGAGACCCGGATTTGAGGGAAAATGAAACCTTAGATTCCAGTCCACGGCACGCCCTTGTGAGCGCTCATTACGATCTGCGTGTCCGTCTCCTTGATCCCGTCCATCTTCAGGAAGGTGTCGATGAACTCCTGCAGCTCTGTCATGCCGACGAACAGCGCGACGACCAGCAGGTCGTACTCGCCTGTGACCCTGTAGACCGCGACGACCCTATTGTGGTTCGTCAGATGCTGCACGACCTTGTCTAGCTTGTCCGTGACGGTCTTCACGTGGATGTACGCCTTGACGGTGTTCTCGATGAGTCTGTAGTCGATGTGGATCGAGAACCTGAGAATGATCCCCTTCTCGATGAGGTTCTTGATCCTCCGTCTCACGGTCGCCTCGGTGACATTCAACTTCTTGGCGATCTCCGAGTTGCTCATGCGCGCGTTGTCCCTGAGCTCGCACAGAATCCTGATGTCAGTGCG
>JBGOXV010000109.1:0-5793 GCA_041479325.1 Thermoplasmata archaeon | reverse complement strand
GCTTTCATGGCCGCGACGATGGCCGGCAAGTTGAATCAGTCGGTCATGATGGGCTATGTCGTCATCGGCATCCTGATAGGTCCAAAGATGAATCTGAACCTGTTCGGGGTCCATTACCACGGGCTCGTCAATGAGACGACCTTCGTCCAGATGCTGTCGCAGATCGGCCTTGTGATGTTGATGTTCTTCGTCGGCCTCGAATTCTCCTTCTCAAAGTTGAAGAAGACCCGCACGCCTGCGATAATACTCGCAATCATTGACACGAGCGTCGGCCTCTTCATCGGTTTCGTGTTCGCATCCTATCTCGGATGGCCTCTCATCGACTCGATCTTCCTGGCCGGGGTGGTCGCGATGAGCAGTGCCAGCATCGCGATGAAGGTGTTGTTCGACCTGAAGAGGATGTCGAGCCCGGAGGTCGAGTTCCTGATTGGTCTTGTCGTTGTCGAGACCTTCATAGCGATGGTCATCCTTGCCGTCGCAAGTGGGATGGTCGTCCAGTCTGCGCCCAACGCCCTGGACTACGGCAAGCTGATACTCAGCATCGCCGCGTTCTATGCGTTCTTCGTGTGGATCGCGATGTGGGCGATTCCGAGGGTTGTCTCTTTCTTCAATCACATCGAGAATGATGAGCTGTTCATCTTGTTCGCTCTCGGCATCGTATTCCTCACAGCTGGAATGGCGGCGGTGATGAGCGTCCCGCCGATCATCGGGGCCTTCTTCATCGGCATGATCCTCGCGGAGAGCAAAGTCACCATGAGGGTCCAATCAAAACTGGAATCATTCAAGGACGCATTCGTTGCGATCTTCTTCACGACATTCGGCATGATGATAGATCCAGCCATGTTCAAGAACATTCTGTGGATGCTGGTCCTCGCCGTGCCCATCATTCTCCTGTATCAGGTCCTCGTCATCTCCTCCATCGCCTACTTCCTGGGTTTCTCGTCAAAGGCCTCGACGACGATCGGAACGAGCATGTGCGGCCGAGGCGTCGAATCGATCCTCTATGCAAGCGTGGGGAGCAGGGCCCAGGGCGCAACAATGGGAGCCACGCTGAATCCTTTCGCAGGCGCATACTGCTTCATCATGAGCTCGCTCACGCCCGTCCTCGTCAAACACTCCTCTGGTGTAGCCAGCGGCCTGTCGAAGATTGTCCCGAAGCCGCTGAGGTTTTCGGGAGCCGTGATCTCTAGGACGCTCAGCAAAGCCGTTATGCCCTCGAACATCCGGTTGTTCAAGAGCACCAAGGTCACGGGTGTTCTTCTGGCCTCTTTTGTCGCGGCATGCATCGCGATACTTCTCACTCAATCCTACGTCAGGATGTTCCTCACGCTCGGCGGTCTGGTCCTTGCCGGGGCCATATTCTTCGTCATAAGGCGCGAGATCACGGATATCGCGAGGCATGTCAACTATTCCAACATAGGTGTCGGAACGGACAACGAGGACAACATAGTGGATCTCGTGTCCGGCCTCGTGTTTGGTGCGGTCCTCTCGGTCCTCTTGGTTGTATTCAGTTGGACCTTCGCATGGCAGTACTCGCTCATGGTGTCAGCCGCCTACCTGGTGTTCATCGTCTGTCTGATGTACTGGGGGTACGGTGCGCTCTATTCCGGGGAGTATGTGCAGAGGAAGGTGTACAACTTCCCCAAGCCGATTGTCGAAGATGCCGAGCCGATAGTCGACATCCCAAAACCCGTCTACGGCGTGGTCCGGGCTGTCCCGAAGGACATGCGCCTCTGATCATCCCGGCAAGGAAAGCGGTCTGGGCCGTTGAACACAGCGAGTTTTGATCAGCTCGGGATTGTCCGGATTCTCGCTCGGCGGAGAATAGTTTTAAGGCCTTACGGTCTTTCAGCGCTATAACCGGCAAACTCACGGGAGACAAGAAACAATGAAAGCCAAAGACTACATCAAGCTCGAGCAGAAATACGGAGCGCACAACTATCATCCGTTGCCAGTAGTGATCACGAAGGCCAGGGGCGTCTGGGTCTGGGATGTCGAGGGCAAGAAGTACATCGACATGCTCAGCTCTTACTCGGCCATCAACCAGGGTCATCAACACCCCAAGATAGTCAAGGCCGCGATGGATCAGATGAAGCGCGTGACCCTGACATCGAGGGCTTTCTCCAACGACAGGATGGGGCCGTTCCTGAAGAAGCTCTGCAAGGTCAGCGGCATGGAGATGGCGCTGCCGATGAACACCGGCGCGGAGGCGGTCGAGACGTCGATCAAGCTCGCCCGGAGGTACGCGCATCAGAGGAAAGGCATCCCCGAGAACGAGGGAGAGATAATCGTCTGCGAGAACAACTTCCACGGCAGGACCACAACTATCGTAGGTTTCTCGAGCGACCCGGATTCGAAGAAGGGCTTCGGGCCGTTCACGCCTGGATTCGTCACGATTCCATACAATGACATCCCGGCTTTCAAGAAAACGATCAACTCAAAGACCATCGGCATCCTGGTCGAACCGATCCAGGGAGAAGCGGGCATCTTCGTTCCAGACGAAGGTTACCTTTCTGAGCTCCGAAGGATTTGCACCGAGAAGGGCATTCTCCTGATATTGGACGAGATACAGACGGGTTTCGCGAGGACTGGGAAGATGTTCTGCTTCCAGCACGAGAACGCGAAGCCAGATATCCTCTGCGTCGGGAAAGCGCTCGGCGGCGGACTATATCCAGTCTCCGCGTCGCTGTCCAGCCGTGAGATCATGAGCGTCTTTACGCCCGGGAGCCATGGGAGCACCTTTGGAGGAAACCCATTGGCTGCCGCGATAGGCGAGGCGTCGCTCGATGTCCTAGTGGGGGAAAAGCTTGCCGACCGGTCGAGGGATATGGGGGCCTACTTCCTGAAGGGACTGAATGGTATCAAGTCGAAGAAGATCAAGACGATCAGAGCCAAAGGGCTCCTGATAGGGGTCGAGTTCCGCCTCGGGCCAGGCGAGACCGTCCGACCCATCTGCGAGAAGCTCATGAAGAGGGGCGTGCTCGCCAAGGACACGCACGAGAAGACAGTCAGATTCGCCCCGCCTTTGATCATCTCGAAGGAAGAAGTCGACTGGGCAATGTCGAGGATCAAGGAAGTGTTCGAGAGCGTCTGAGCCTAACCTATCAGCACCTGCACCAACCTTCCGAACAGGAATCCTAATCCACACGATATTCCGCCGATCGCGAGGGTCTCGATTCCGCTTAAGAGCCAGTGCAACTTCGTCAGCCTGGTCTTCCAGACCCCCAGAGCGAACAGGAAGCAGAGGATCGTGACAGCACTAACGAGAAGTGCCAGGTTTGGGTTTTCGAGCACTATGAAGGGGAAAATGGCAGGGAACGCTCCTACTAGGAAAGAAAGCGCAGATATTGTCCCTATGCTGCTCGGGTTGTCGATTTGACTTGGGGATATCCCTATCTCCTCCTGGACCATGAATTTGAGCCAAAGATCCTTCCGGCTCGTTATTCGCTTGACGGCAACCTCTTGCTCCTGGGCATCGAAGCCGTATTCCTCGAAGATCTCTCGGATCTCCTGTGTCTCCTTCGCAGGCATTTCCTCAATCTCACGGCGTTCGCGCTTTACCTGGCTCTCGAAGAAGTCTTTCTGGGCCTTCGTGGAGATGAATGCTCCGAAGAAGATCGCAATCGCCCCTGCCCCGATCTGCACGAGGCCTGCGAGGACCACTTTATGATTGTTCTCGACAAGTGCCGACACGCCCGCCAGGAAGGCTACCGTGGTGATGAGGCCCGTATCGATGGAATAGACGATATCTCGTATCAGACGTCCTCGAGGCGTGTGCCAGCTCTCGCCGTGCCAGGCCTTCAATCGATCCTCTTGTCGAGGTTCCATCGGACCATCCTCTTGCGGAGGATGGTAAAGGCTCTCTAATGATTTCGTTTTCGGTCCGACCGTCTGTAGAAGGCCGAAAGGTAAAACCGCTGAAGGTAATCCTGCACCGGGGAAAACCATGGAGATCGCACGCACTGAGGATTACATCCTCATGAGGCTCAGTCACGGTGAGGACATCATCAAATCGATCGAAGAGGTCATCGCGGACGAGAAATCGACTCTGCTAATCGTTACTGGCATAGGAATGATAAGGGACTTCGAACTGGGTTATTTCGACAATGGCCAGTATATCAAGAGGTCGTTCAAAGAACCCCATGAGCTGACCATGCTCCAAGGTTCCGTTGCTACAGAGGGCGAACCGAGGATGCATATTCATGCGATGGTTGCGGACAAGGATCACCGGGCCTTTGGTGGCCATCTCCTCAAAGGCTGGGTGTGGATGAGCAACGAAATCGGCCTGCTGAAACTGAAAGGTGTGAGCTCGAAGCGTTGGATGGACAGTGAGAAGAAAGTCGCGATACTCCACGTTTCCCAGGCGACGGGCTGAGCCCTCGCTCAAGATAGTCTCGGGAATTTCCAGCTACAACCATCAATTCGAGGCAAGCAAAGGAGTTGTCTCCTGCGGATGAAGTTCTCGACCTGCCCATCGAACCGCGCATCGCGAGATTAGGCCAAATCCCCTTATAGGGTTCGTTGGATTCGAACATCGGGTTTGAAATGACATCCTTTCAGAAGAAGAGGTTCGAAAAACCGGATGAAACGACTTCCCCTCCGAAGACGAAGGTGGATGTCGTCAGGATGAGCGATCTCACGCTGACCAGGCTAACATACATGCCAGGGTGGAAGTGGTCGAATGACATAAAGCCGATTGCTGGTACGAAGTCATGCCAGAAGCACCACATTGCCTATTGTCTATCCGGGCATATAGCCGGGAAGCTGGACGACGGGAGCAAGATGGAATTCGGGCCCGGAGATGTAGTCGATATACCTTCTGGTCATGATGCCTGGGTCATCGGAAACGAACCCGTGGTGCTACTGGAGTTCGGGTATCCCGCCGCAATCTCGAAGTAGTGCCTGATCTAATGCTGCGAAGGTCGTCATGACTGTGGAACGTAGCAACAAAACCTGGCCAAGCGCAGCGGCCCGACCGCTGTCCTGCTCTTGCGGCACTTTCTCAGAAAGATGGAGTGCGGCAGCGGGAATTTGCATTGGGCAGAAGCCAGGAACCCTCACCTTGATTTCAATAAAGGGAGATACCACGAAAGACACTGAGTCCGTACGTGTGCGGCTCAATGGTTATGTCACCCAGATTATTGTGCCGCGTAGGTGAATTGCATGTCTGGAAAAGTAGCGCATTTCGAGATACCGGCTGATGATATGGAGAGAGCCAAGAAGTTCTACACGGACGCCTTTGGGTGGAAAATGGACCCCGTGCCCAACATGGAATACACTCTTGTTCGCACGACAGAAGTCGACGAAAAGGGAGTGCCAAAGGAGCTCGCAGCAATCAACGGTGGGATGATGAAGAGACAGGCCCCCATCGAGCATCCGGTCATTACGATCATTGTCGAGGACATGGACGTGTCTCTCAAGACGATAAAGAAGCTGGGAGGAAAGGTGGCCCAGAAGAAGATGCCTGTTCCGGGTATGGGGTTCTCAGCCTACTTCGTGGACTCAGAAGGCAACCTGATGGGCCTGTTCGAGCCGACGATGGAGATGCAGCGAAGGGCTGCTGGTGCTTCTCCTTAGTTGGCCCGAAGCTCTGGGATAGGGATTTGTCTTTCCCATTGATCTAAACCCTATGCTCTTCCCACGCATGAGAGTGCGGCTGCCGGGATTCGAACCCGGGCTTGAAGCTTGGGAAGCTTCAGTCCTAACCGCTAGACTACAGCCGCTCGTCGGCCAAAAGGATAAGGTTCGCATTTAAATGTATCCGGTTCGGAGCGCAGGAAAATGGTTTGCTGT
>JBGOXV010000108.1:0-5825 GCA_041479325.1 Thermoplasmata archaeon | reverse complement strand
GGTTGAAAGGAAGCACAAGCAAGAACATCTGGGTCGTCACCCACATGGACACGGTCCCAGAGGGGGACCTGCGCGCGTGGAAGTATCCTCCGTACGATCCGAAAGTGATCGGCGACAAGATCTATGGTCGAGGGTCCGAGGACAACGGGCAGGAGCTCATCGCCTCCCTTTACGGCCTGAACTCCCTCCTAAAGGCAGGGATCAAGCCCGAATGCAACATCAATCTCCTCTGGGTCTCCGACGAGGAGCACGGCAACACCCATGGCATAGATTTCGTCCTCTCGAAGAAGGGACTCTTTAGCAAGCAGGACCTTGTGGTGGTGCCAGACCATGGGGGGCCTGATGGTTCGGCGATAGCGGTGGTGGAGAAGAGCATTGCGTGGATCAACGTGGAAGTGATAGGAAAACAGACACACGCAAGCACTCCCGAGAGCGGCGTCAACGCGTTCGAGGCCGCTGCGAGGTTCCTTGCGGATGCGCTCGACAATGTCAGACGCAAGTTCCCGATGATGGATCCGTTGTTCTCGCCTCCGAACAGCACCTTCGCGGCGACGAAGTGCGATCCGAACGGACCCAACGTGAACACGATACCTGGCAGGCAGTCGTTCTCGTTCGACTTCCGGGTCCTGCCCGAGTACAGCCTGGACGAAGTGATGGCCGAGCTGCAGAGGGTGGCGAAGCAGCACGAGCAGAAGTCGCACGCCAAGATCAAGGTGACATTCCTCCAGAGGGCGGACGCCGCCCCTCGCACGCCCACTGACTCTGAAATCGTGCAGAGATTGTCCTCTGCAATCGAAGTTGCCAGAGGAATCAAGCCGCGCCCGGAAGGCATCGGTGGCGGAACATGCGCTGCGCCATTCAGGCGACTGGGGATTCGAGCAGCCGTGTGGTCGACGATCGTGGGCAACGCACACGATGCCAATGAATATGCGAGCGCGGCGAACCTCGTGGCCGATGCTCAGGTCTACGCCGTGCTCTTCGCGGGAAAGAACATCGATACCGACTAGAGATCCTTGGGCGATTTCGTCTGTGATTCGCCGAAGATGCGGCCGACCATCCAGTCCGCGTCGAACTTCCTGAAATCCTCATAATCCTGTCCGAAGCTGACATAGGCTATGGGCTTCCCGATCGTGTGAGATATCGAGAGTGCAGCGCCGCCCTTGGCATCCGCATCGATCTTCGTCAGGATCACGGCATCTATCCCCACCGCGGCATCGAATCTCCTGGCTTGCTCCACGGCGTCCGAGCCGGCCAGCGCATCGCCTACGAAGAAGACAAGGTCCGGCTTGGCGACCCGTTTGATCTTCTTCATCTCGTCCATGAGGTTGGTGTTGGTCTGCATCCGCCCGGCTGTGTCGATTAGGACCACGTCCCTTCTCCTGGCCTTCGCGTGCTCGACGGCATCGTACGCCACCGCGGCTGGGTCGCTACCCTCTTGATGCTTGATCACCCTGCAGCCGAGCTTCTCCGCATGCAATGTGATCTGCTCGATTGCCCCAGCTCTGAACGTGTCCCCCGCCGCAAGCACACAGCTCAGTCCATGCTGCTGCATCCTGTGGGCAAGCTTCGCGATCGCGGTCGTCTTGCCGCCCCCGTTTATCCCGACGAACATGATGACGAACGGAGGTGCCTTTGCCTTGATCCGAGCGTTCAGGTCTAACGAGCTCTCCGAAAGCACCTCCTTCACCGCGGCTTTCAGTGCTAGTTCGACCGCTTCGTCGATGTTGAATGACCTGTCGATCCTCCTTCCAGTCAACGCGGTCCTCACCTTGCCCGTCAGTTCCTCGGCCACCGGCAATGCGACGTCCGCCTCCATCAGGACCATCTCGAGATGGTGAAGGAGGTCGTCAAGAACCCTCTCCTTGAGCCTCCGACCAGACTCGCCGACGACCTCGGTTATCTCGTCGATGGATTCCTTCTTCGCCTCATGGGATACCGCTGAAAACTTCTCCCTAAGCGCTCGGAACATGTGCCGCCCTCAAGCTTGGGTGCCATATTGTGACTGCATTTTCTCAGTCAGTTCTTGGATTGCTTATTCCATCTGCTGGGCGCGTTCCGTCACCGTCTTGAACGCCCTCGATAACTCGTCTATCTTGGTGTCGAGGAACTTCTCAGCTTCGTCCTTGGTCTTCTGGATTGAAACGCCCGCCCCTATCCCGATGATCGCGTTTCCGTTCTCGGATATCCTTGCGGGGATGTAAGAATCCGCTCCCAGAGGCATCAGTGTCTCGTCCCCCGGTGCCCCCTTCGCCAGCGCTTTCAAGGTCTCCCTCGCGCGGACGTGTTCGTCCACCGCTAGTTGGATGAGTTGCTGTTGCCTGAGGAGCCCCTCCAGCTGGGCCTTCGCGTTCTCCAGCATGGCGTAATCCTGCTGGAGCTTCTGCTCGTCCACAACCTGAGGGTTCGTCCCCTCGGTCACTTCTTCTCCCCCAGAAGGTGTTTCACCACGTTGTCGGTGACTTCCTCGAGTTTGAGGGACTTGACATTCTCTATCTTGATTGACTTCCTCTTGACCTTGTGTCTGCTGCCCATAAGCGCCATCGTCTTCTCCAGCGCTGACTTCTCGTCCAGCGCGGCTACTTGGATGGCGAATGGTTGCCAGCGGTGAAGAGACATCATGAGTTCTCCGCTTATTTCAAAAGCCTTCATGGCGACCAGCACGGCCCTAGAGTAGGTGCTTCAGATAAAGCTTTTGCTTGCTCCATTGCGGTTGCGTAAAGTGCATGCGCAACCTTCATAACTGATGTCCGCGATGGAAATTCCCGTGCCAAAGTCCATTGAATGCTTCTATCCTGGTAGCAGCTTCCCCGCGATATCGGTCACGGGTCGAGGATGTGCGCTCAACTGCAAGCATTGTTCCAAGAAATATCTTGAAGCCATGATCCCCGCTCCGACTCCTGACGATTTGCTGGGCATAGCGGAAGTTCTGGCCCAGCGAGGTGCCAGGGGTTTCCTCATGAGCGGTGGGTCAGATGCCTCGGGCAAGGTGAATCTGTCCCCCTTCGTACCTGCGATCAAGGAGATCAAGTCCACGACCGACCTGAAGATAAATGCGCATGTCGGGCTGACGCCCAGTGAAGAGCTCAGGCAGCTCGTTTCGAGCGGGATAGATTCTTTCTCGGTCGACCTGTACGGTGACGATACAACGATTCACGAAGTGCTCGGATTAGACGCGAAGGCCGATGACTACTTCCGCGTGTTCGAGGACCTCGGCAGATTGGGAGCAAGGACTCTCGCCCCTCACATATGCATAGGCATACACGGCGGTGAGCTGAAGGGCGAGCTGAAGTCCATTGAGAGGCTGAAGAAGCTGGAACCGCGCACCCTGATCCTCATCTCGTTGATTCCAACCAAAGGGTCCGAGTACGAGAAAGTGCTCGCTCCGAGCGGCAATCTCATCCGTTCAGTCATCGAGAAGGCTAGAGAGGAGCTGCCGGGCACGAAGTTGGTGCTGGGTTGCATGCGCTCGAAGATGGACCGGAGCTTCGAGTACGACCTTGTGCGGGCGGGCCTGGACGGCATTGTGCTTCCGGCGACGAGGACAGTGGACATGTTGCGGGCCGATGGATACACCATCAAGAGAAGAGCGACATGCTGTTCGCTGATCTAGGTCACTTGTAGATCGAGCCGACGGCGTACTTGCGCTCGATGGGCATCAGGTATACCACCCAGGCGATGTTCGCGACCAGGAGGGCGATCAGCAACAGGGACACTATCCCGGTGAACGTCGGGGACATCTGCTTCTCTATGACAATCGTCGCGCTTGTGCCTGGGTTGTCCATGTCGTTCAGCACTAGTCGGTACTTGACGTAGTTCCCAGTGTTGGGGACGGGGATCTCCGTCGTTGAGCCCGGGGTTACGACGTAATTGTCCGTGTTCAGCCTGAAGGTGTAATAGGTCCCCATGCCACCATGGCTCCCGTTGTATTGTCTATAGATGGCATCCTCCAGGATGTAGACCTGGACCTCCTTTGTGGCCGTTGTCTTCACATTTACAACGTTGATGAGGTTGAACACATCAGATGAGTAGAACGCAGGCGCTTCCGCGTTTGGGTTAACCTGGGTCGTGGCATTGCCGTAGTTCTCGATCCCCCCTCGTATGGAGGGCACTGCCAGCATCATCGCGAATACGCCTGTCACGATGGCTAGGATGATGGACCTCTTGATCGAGTTCTTGGCCATGAGGTGCCGAGCACTCGAGCTCCTCGCGAACCTTATCTCGAGGATCCTGAAGAAGAAGCTCTCCAGGCAGAGTATGAGCAGCAGCAGGATCAAGACCGCTATGAATGAGTTCAGAGGCAGGAATAGGACCGGGTTGATGCTCGCGTTCCCGAGAACGAATATCAAGAGGAATGCCAAGGCGATGAGCATCACCGCCTGAATGGTATACAACGACAGTTTGATCTTCCGGATCCTGCTGAGGCGGATCGAATCCTCGAGAACCTTTCCTGAACCTGGCACGGCTGTCAAAACGACGAGCACTTGATAAATAGTTATGCAATCAAATTTCAAGCTTTGCCAGTCGCCTGCAGATAAGGAACACGGCCGCGAACTCGGGGACCGGGCTCACCCCGGCGTCCAAGGACAGGGTTTCGCCACGGAGCCTCACTTCGACGGGCTTCTCGAATCGCAGGTTGACGGGCTTCGTGCCGAAGGCCTTGGGCACTGCGTCCAGGAACGGATCGAACGCGTCGAGTCTCTCTCGGCTCATTGGCATGACCTCGAACCCAGTCTTCCCATGCAACGAGCTGGGCAGCCTGATGAGCCTCTTGATGTCCGATGTCACCGGTTCGTCGGTCTCCCCTTTCATCTTCGGCTTCACTCTCATCTCGACCATGTCCACGAACGCGTCGAGGTGCCTCTTCTCCGAGAACACCTCGAAGGTGTTCTCCAGCTGCATACGGTCAGCTCCGCTTCTTCCCTTGGTACCCCCGAAGAGGTCCTTGTACAGCCCCTCCACCGTCTTCTTCCCGATCTCTCTCTTCGATTCGGCCATTATCTGACCCAGACGCTTCTGAGCATCGTCCTCAGAGAGCGATTCGAGCTCTGCCAACAGGTCGTCTATTCCCTTCCTGATCCTGGCTCTCCAGCCCCCGTCCTCGAGGCGGGGCATTGTCCGCTTCTGCTCCACCTCGACCCGGTCCTTCCACCTTCCAGTTTCGAAAAGCGTCGGCGGGAATACCCAGTCCATATCAAGGTCCGTTCCAGTGACATAGTCCACGATTTCTCTTCTCTCGTGGCTCGTGAACTTGAGCACCTTTGGATTGCTGATATGCACGTGATACCCACGGCCCCCGGAGAAGACGATCTTCAGGTCATCCGCGTCAAACCCGAGGTCGCCCAGGAGGAACTCGTCAATCAGTCTGATGACCTCGACCTTGACCCGCTCCAGCATCTTGTCGTATGGAAGGCTCTTCGCTTCCTCGACGTGGTCCGCATCAAGGTCGAATATGAGGTCCGCCCCGAGCCATTTCTTCTGGACCATGGTCGGAGCATCCGGGGTCTCGTAATACGCGCACGAGTAGTACGCATGTGCAGGGACTTGCTCCACGAGATACTTCTTCAGAGCGGCCCTCGATGGGAACCCCAGATGTCTCATCACGAAATCGCGATCGAAGAACATGAACCCGAACTCCCTTCTGGAGAACCGCTCGGGCATGATCAGGGACGCTTCCCTGTAATGCTTGGAGAACATGTTCATGACGAATCGCGCGGAAGCGTCTGACTGCATCCAATCGAGCAATGTCTCGCACTCGTATATTAACGTCACATCTGCCCTGCGCGTGCGTGTACTGTCAATTCAGAAAGCATAAAAAGCTCCAACGG
>JBGOXV010000107.1:0-5832 GCA_041479325.1 Thermoplasmata archaeon | reverse complement strand
GGCTGCCGGGATTCGAACCCGGGCTTGAAGCTTGGGAAGCTTCAGTCCTAACCGCTAGACTACAGCCGCTCGTCGGCCAAAAGGATAAGGTTCGCATTTAAATGTATCCGGTTCGGAGCGCAGGAAAATGGTTTGCTGTCGACCTGCCGCCCCTTACTTCACCGTTTCGAGTTGGCTGATGATGTTCCAGATCAGCGTCCTTCCGTGGAGCGGAATGTTGGGGTCGTTGGCGAGCTCGTCCAGGATCATCACCGCGCTCGCGCTTCGGATGTCCAGTGCCTCGCTCTTATTCAAGAGGCGCACCTTCGCATCCGCCGCACCGCGTCGGATGTTCCTGGGTACCGAGTTGTCCTCAGCTAGCTGGTCCAGCACCTCCATGATCTGTCTGAGCCTCGTTTCCATGTCTACCATGATTATCACCCTTGGAGAGTAAAGCTACGGTTATTCTTCCAAACCTCCCTACTTCTTCTCCTCGTCGGATTCCTGCCGGATCTTGCCACGCTCTTTGAAAACAGTCACCACCATGAAGGTCCTCGTCTCCTTCACGCCGTCGATCTCGGCGACATCGTCGACGATGAACTTCTTCAATGCGGCGTAGTTCGGGAATCGCGCTTTCGCGATGATGTCGGTGTCCCCCGTGACGAGGAAGACGTCCTCGATATGCGGAAAAGTGGCGATCTTCTGCGCGACCAGGTCCGAGCCCTTCGTGTCGATCTTGAAGGTCACCAGCGCGGCGACCTGGTCATCACCATAGTAAGTCGAGATGACATCCTCATACTCCTTCTTGTCCTTCTCTTCCATTCAATCGCCCCCGTTCTGGCGTCCGTGCCTATAGAGGTGTCAAAAGCCTACACGGGTGAACAAGGGCCGGTCCAAGTGCTCTTTGGGGTCCCGATGTGTCTCAGCATACGATCAGAGACGTGACGATTCGAACTCCTCTTGGAGGTCGATGATGACCTGCTCGAGTATCTCCTCTAAGCTTCCGCTGCGATACTCTCTCAGGCCACCGATATCGCTCTGCACTTTCGCCACATATGTCGAGTTGCTCTTCAGGAACTCTACGTTGCACAATGGCTCTTCCATCAATGTTCACCTTTTAGCTTGGGCACCACCCCAGGCCATGGGTTGCACGAGCCGCGCTATGCGCGCTCTATTATTTCAATCTTTCTTAGTCGAGCCTTTGGGAAATCGTATGAGCCAGACTATCAAACTAGGCTTGCTTCCGGAGAGTGCTCGAACGAGGCCTCGAACCGTGAAGGAAATCGCCTTCGAGGGACTGATCCGAAGGACACGGCAAAATTAATTACCAGCTGCGCAATTGCGCTTCTCAAGATGAACTCGGCAGCCCAGCGCACAACGATAATTAGCTAATTCTAGCTTACAGTGCTGAGTTTGTAATAGAATCCTTCTCGAGGAGTCTGTTGACATGAGGAAACTCTACCGTGAACCCGATGGGAAGTCCTTCCCGCAGCTGGAAGAGGAGATCCTCCGTTCATGGGACGACCAGGGCATCCTCCAGAAGGTGAAGGAGCGGATGAAGGGCGGGGAGCCCCTGGTGTTTTGTGAGGGCCCGCCCACCGCCAACAACAAGCCCCACATAGGGCACGCGCTCACGCGCGTGGTGAAAGACTCATTCCTCAGATATCATGTCATGAACGGCCGAGAGATCGTGCCGTACATCTGGGGCTGGGACTGCCACGGCCTCCCCGTGGAGCTGGAGGTCGAGCGGGCGCTCGGGCTCTCGACCAAGAAGGACATCGAGCGCTTGGGGATCGGGAAGTTCAACGACCATTGCCGTGAGAGCGTCCTGAGATACAAGCTCGATTGGGAGCACATGAGCCGCCGCATCGGCTACTGGATCGATTTCGAGAACGCCTACATGACCATGTCGAACGACTACGTCGAGAGCGTATGGTGGTCGCTGAAGCAGTTGCATTCCAAGGGTTTGCTCGCAAGGGGCCACAAGGTCGTTCCCTACTGTCCCAGGTGCGGGACCACGCTCAGCAATCACGAAGTGGCGCTCGGATTCAAGGACACTGAGGACAGGTTCGTAGTCGTGAGATTCAAAGTGAAGGAGCAGGACGCCAGCCTGCTTGTCTGGACCGCGACTCCGTGGGCTCTGCCCGCGAACGCTCTTGTGGCCATCGACAAGGACCAGGAATACGTCATGTTCGAGCACTCAGGAGAGAGGCTCTTGGTCTCGACTGAGCGACCCGAGTGGATCTCACCCGAGGACAAGATCGTCGGTCAGCTGCGTGGAAGTGAACTGGTTGGGAAGCACTACGAGCCTCCGTTCGGTTATCACGAGTTTTCAGGAAAAGCCTTCATTCTCGTGCATTCGCACGAGGTACCCAAGGATCAGGGCACGGGCGCGATCAACATCTCGCCACCATATGGCGCGGTCGACTTCGAGATAGGAGCGCGAGAGGGGATCGACCTGTTCGACCCACTGGACGATTCGGGCAGATTCACAGACGCCGCCCCTGAGCTCTCAGGCAGGCAGGCAAGGGATTCGGACTCGGTCATCATGCGCCTGCTGGAGTCGAAGGGTCTCCTGTTCAGGTGGGGTCTGCTGAAGCACGCATATCCCTTCTGCTGGAGATGCGACACCGGGCTCATCTACAAGGCGATGGATTCGTGGTTCGTCAAGACCTCGGGGGCCAAGCGCCGGCTAGTCAAGCTGAACGACGAGATAAAGTGGGTCCCCGAGACCTTCAAACATGGGAGGTTCGGCAAGTTCCTAGTCGACGCTAGGGACTGGGCGATCAGTCGGACTAGATACTGGGGTACGCCTTTGCCCATATGGCGTTGCCCGAACGGGCACGAGCTTTGCGTCGGCAGCGTCGAGGAGCTGAAGAGTCACTCGGCGAGCGAGCTGTCCAAGGATATGGACCTTCACAGGCCTCACGTCGATCGGATAACCCTGAACTGCCCGCAATGTGGCAAAGGGATGGTCCGAGAGGAGTACGTCATAGATTGCTGGTATGATTCGGGGTGTGCCCCCTTCGCTCAGTACCACTATCCCTTCGAGAACATCGCGGAGTTCGATACACACAGGTCGGTCGACTTCATCGCGGAGGGGGTGGACCAGACCAGGGGCTGGTTCTATTCTCAACACGCGCTCGGCACTTTGCTGTTCGACAAACCCGCCTTTAAGTCGGTCCTCGTCCTGGGCCAGGTCCTCGACACCAAGGGGAAGAAGATCACTCGGGATTCGCCCAACGTCGTCTATCCAGACGAGGTCTTCGATTCCGTCGGAGCGGATGCCACGCGATTGTTCTTCCTCAGCAGCCCCGTCTGGCAGTCCATCCAGTTCTCCAAGGAAGACGTTCGCGAGACGATGACGGGGACGCTCAACACCTTGCTCAACGTCTACGCTTTCTTCTCATCAAATGCGAACGCGTATGGCTTCGAGCCACAGCTCGAGTACGGTAGGACCCACGACCTGGACAGATGGATCATCTCGCGCCTCAACTCCGCCACAAAGGAGGCCAGGGAAGGGTTCGATTCGCTTGAGGTACACCGATCGGTCAAGGCGATGGAGGCGTTCGTCAACGACCTCAGCAGCTGGTACGTGCGCAGGTCGAGGCGGAGGTTCTGGGAGGAGAACGATCCCCTCGACCGGTTCTCAGCTCACTGCACTCTGCACGAATGCCTCCTGACGGCATCGAAGCTCATGGCGCCGGTCACGCCGTTCTTCTCAGATTGGCTGTACAGGAACCTGAAGGGGCAGAAGGAGAGCGTCCACCTGGAAGAGTATCCTAGCGCGAATGAGACCCTCATAAACGAGACGCTTGAGAGACAGATGACCGTCGTCATGACGGCGGTCGAAGCGGGCCGGCTCGCAAGGCAGAAGGTCAACGTGAAGCTGAGGCAACCCCTGTCAGAGGCGGTCATCGCGACGGATTCGAACAGGGCGTGGACTCTGCGAAGATTCGAGAAGATGATCTCCGAGGAACTCAACGTCAAGAGGATTGAGGTCCTGGATAGTAGAGACAAGATGGTGCAGTACGCGGTCTCCCCGAACCTCAAGACACTGGGTCCGAAGCTGAAGGACGCGATGTCCGAGGTCGTGGTGCTCCTCACTAAGGTGGATGAGAACGAGCTCGTCAAACACCTCCGTGCCAACCAGAAGATACGGCTCGGAGGCTTCGACCTGACAGAGGAGGACGTCATCATTTCGGAGAAGGACAAGATCGGGTTCTCTCATGCGAGCATAGGTGACATGCACGTCTTCGTTGCGCTGGAGGTGACCCAGAACCTGAAGCTCGAAGGACTGGCAAGGGAGGTCATCCGAAGGATACAGCACATGAGGAAGGAGCAGAAGCTGGACTTCGAGACGACGATAGATGTCGAGTACTCAGGCCATCCCGACCTGGAGAAGGCGATCTCGTCTTACATGGATCACATAACGCATGAGACGCATGCAACCAAGATTGTCAGAGGCGAGGAGCCGTCAGGCGCTACGAAATGGGTCATAAACAAGATGCCCTTGGAGCTAGTGGTCAGGAAGTCCTGATGCTGATCCCCGTCTTCTCAGGACGAAGCGGTTTCTGCATAACGTACGCGTCTCTTCCTGGCCCGTAGAAGTCCCTTATCATGCCGTTGATCTCGTATCCCTTGGATTCATAGAGTTGGATTGCCGCGTCGTTTGCCACATCGACCTCGAGCGTTGACACAATGAGGCCGAAACTGACGAGCTTCCTCTCACATTCCTCCAACAGCCGGACCCCCGTCCCTTTCCTCCTGGACCCAGGCAGGACGGCGATCGACGCTATCCGTCCTTCCTGGCGCTCTTCAGAGATCATGCACATGGCGGATCCAATCACATCCTTCGCCTCGATTGCCACTATCACGAAGGTATCGTCCCTTTCGATGAATGAGCGGACCGTGTCCGAGCTGAACATCTCGATTCCGAAGCATTCCTCCTCGATCCTCATGAGCCCCGGGAGGTCCCGCGTGTCGGCCGTCCGCACTTCCATGGCCAGCATAACATCGTCTTGATGATATGTTCATTGCCCCATCCCGTCCGAAGGGCTTATATTCGCAATGTCTCTTCGGAATCTGGAATGCTGTCGATCAAGCAAGCCCTGTCCAAGGACCAGGTCGGCAAGAAGGTCCAGGTGAGGGGCTGGCTATACAGGACCCGCTCGAGCGGGGGCATAGTGTTCGCGGTCCTGAGGGACGTTAGCGGGATCATTCAGACGACTGTCAAGAAGGGCGCTGTCTCGGACAAGGAATTTGATGATGCCCAGAAGGCAGGCATCGAGTCGTCGGTCATGATTGAAGGTGAGGTCGCAGAGGACAAGCGGGCGCCCGGAGGCTACGAGATCCGGGCGACGAGGTTCCAGGTGTTCGGCTTCTCGGAAGCCTTCCCGATAACGGAATACCAGAGCACCGAGCTGCTCCTCGACCTCAGGCATCTGTGGATAAGGTCAAGGGAGCAGACGGCGGTCGCAAAGGTGAAGGCGTCGCTTCTCCGCGGGGCTAGGGAATGGTTCCACGACAACGACTATGTCGAGGTCACGCCGCCGATAATAACAGGTGTGGCCCCGGAGGACAGCACGACACTCTTCCAGGTCAAGTACTTCGACAGGATCGCTTACCTCTCCCAGAGCGCCCAGTTCTACTTGGAGTCATTGATATTCTCTCTCGACAAGGTCTACTCCCTGACGCCCTCCTTCCGGGCGGAGAAGTCCAGGACCCCTCGTCACCTCGCGGAATATTGGCATCTGGAGATGGAAGCCGCGTGGCTCGAGAACGAGGACAACATGAAGGTCCAGGAACAGCTCATCTCCTCGATGGTGCAGAACGCAGTCAAGGAATGCCCTG
>JBGOXV010000106.1:0-5876 GCA_041479325.1 Thermoplasmata archaeon | reverse complement strand
TCTGAAGAGGACCAAGTGGCTCGACAGGCACAGCATGAGCCTGCAAGGCCCCCTGCTGATGTGGAGGACCCGCAGGGGAAAGGCGTTCATCGATCGAGTCGCAACCAAGGAACGTTTCTGGTCCTGGTACGGCATGGCCGCGCTCTGGATATGCCTGATCTCGATGTTCGCCATCATGCTCCTCCTGGTCTGGGAGGCGACCATTGTCCCGCAGATAAAGTCCGCGCCCTCACCGCAGCTGGTCCTTGGCATCCCTGGGATCAACCCGATAATCCCGATATGGTACGGCATACTCGGTCTTCTCGTGGCCATCGTCGTGCACGAGTTCGCTCATGGGATCCTGACCCGTGCAGGCGGCATGAAGGTGCAATCGCTCGGCCTGGTGTTCCTGGTCTTTCCCATCGGTGCCTTCGTCGAACCGGATGAGAAGGATCTCCAAGGAGCCACACGGAGCAAGAGGGCAAAGGTCTATGCGGTCGGCCCTGGCACGAACATACTGCTCTCCTTGGTCGTGCTTTCGCTGTTCTGTGGGGTCTTCATGTCCTCGTTGGAACCGACCCACGAAGGCGCACTGATATCCGTGACAACCGGTGGGGTTGTGATTGGCTCTCCAGCCGAGAGGGCCGGCCTGACCGCAAACAGCGTCGTGGTCTCCATCGATGGGACGCCCATTTCCAGCGCGACCGATCTGAATACAAGAGTTTCGCCTAATCCCGGCGCGGTCGTCGTTGTCTCGTATTACTACGCGGGCCGACTCCACTCGGTCAACATTACGGACGGACTGGTGGTGGCTTTCACGGCCGACGGGTTCGCGGCGGCCAACGCCAGCCTCAAGGTCGGGATGGTCCTGACATCGCTCAATGACACCGTCATCGGGGGGGACGCGGCCTTGAAGGGCGTCATGGCACGCACTCACGCCGGTCAGACGGTCAATGTGACGGCCATGAGCTATGATACCTCGATGGGGAAGTTTGCGGACAATTCTTCCATCTCGACCATCCAGTTGTCCGATAAGTTCCACTACTATGAGAAGTTCGATCCCGGGCACAACAACCCAGCCTACCACGGGGTCGGTTTCCTGGGCGCTGGGTTCTCAAACATGGGGATGCAGGTCGAGAACGCGAGCTACTACCAGGAGACGCTGATGAACCCGTTCAAAGGAGACAAGTCGTTCACCGACTACTCCTTCTCTGCACTGAGGCTCATCGCTCTGCCGTTCCTGCACCTTGCGCCCCTGAGGTCGCCGGTCACGGACATCTACCATCCCGCGCACGCTCTGAGCTGGATGCCGGACAGCGCGTTCTGGATACTCGCGAACTCGTTGTACTGGATATTCTGGCTGAATCTCATGGTGGGCCTGACCAACGTCCTCCCCGCCGTGCCCCTTGACGGAGGATACCTGTTCCGCGATTTCGTGGACTACCTGCTGTCCAAGACGGGTAAGACCTACACGAAGGAGCAGCGGGACAGGATCGTCGGCAACGTGGTCCTTGTCCTGGCATTCGTTGTGCTCGGCCTGATACTCTGGCAGCTCGTCGGCCCCGCACTGAATCATTAGAGAAAACTCCTGCGCATTGCTCGATCCTGTGGCGTCACAGCCGATCCCATTGATGGCCGATTCCTCCGTGGGGACCGGAATTGCCATGACTCACGGAACGGCCGCAAGTGATCGCGACAATCACGATGATTGCGACAGCGGGGTACACCGCATGAGCTTCCTTTCGAATTATCCGTGTCTTTTATGTTCCTCGTCCCTCAGATCAACCCGTGAAGGTCATGTGGGTCATCTCGCTCCCCGTCGGCACGTAGACCAGAGTCAGCGTGTACGCAGACGCCGATGAGAACGAAGTGCCCGGTCCCAAGGTGATGTAGTCCCCACCGTTCACATATCCGTTCCCGACCAGGTCGGTCACATTCAGGTACACGTTCCTGCCTCCGCCTATCGCCTGAGCAGCGCCATTATAGGTCTTACCTGCTGCACCAGTTAACCCTGCGGTCGTGAGCCTCCATGAGACAGTCGATGTCCCGTTCTGGAGCAGGAGCTGCACGTCGCCCCACTGTGTGTCTATCGTTATGCCTACAACGGTGAACTTCAAACCGGTCGATATGGTCGATTTCGTCAGTGCCATTGTCGGAGTAGTTAGCGCCTCTCCCTGGAAATTGGTGTGGCATATCTCAACGCCTAGTGGTTCGAATATCACAGTGGTCGAGTAGTTGGTCGCCGCCGAGAATGTCTGGCCCGGTCCCAGCGTCAGGGCGAAGTAGTCTCCCTGGTTGACGATCCCGTTGCCTGTGAGATCGACTATACTCAGGTTGACGCTCAAAGTGCCCAGGTTTGCCACGGCAGCAATGCGGTTCCACGTCGCGATGGTCCCGTTGTCCAAGTCGGTCGTCATCGGTGACCATGCTATCGTGTTCAATCCATCAGTCAGTAGCACGGTCACGTCGCTCCACGGCGTGTCCCTGGTCGTCGGGCCGAGAGTGAACCTGAACCCGTATGTGATCGTCGACTTTGTCAATGAAGAGACCGGGGCGGTTTCCGCATCTCCCTGGAAGATGATGTGGCATATCTCGGCGCCCGTTGGGTTGTGCAATACGGTGACCGTGTATATCGTTGACGATGAGAACACTTGTCCGGTTCCGAGTGTCAGCGTGAAGGAGTCACCCTGGTTGACAAAGCCGTTGCCCTGAATGTCAGTTATGTTGTCGAAGACATTCAGTGTCCCCAGCGTTTGAGACCCACCGACCCACAGCGCGGCGATTCCGCCATCCAGATCGGCAGTCGTAGGAGACCAGGCTGCCGTGCCGGATTGATCAGAAAGCAGTATTCGTGCATCGCCCCATGGCGTGTCCTTGGTTACCGGGCCGAACGTGAACTTGTACCCGCCAGCCACTGCAGACTTAGTCAGGACCGAAAATGGGGTCTGCGTGCTTGTCCCGCCGAATCCCAGGACCATGAAATACAGCACGGCCGATAGAACGATGGGGACAACGACCACAACTATCACGACTATGGCGACTATCCAGAGCACTTTGTTGTCCTTCGGCGGCTGGGATCGTAACTGGGTGGACTTGAACGGAGGGATTCCGACCTGTAGTCCGCATCTCCCACAGTAGCTCGCTCCATCGAGGATCATCGCTCCGCAGGTCGGACAATTCATCGCCATTCCCCTACCCCAATTGCGCTATGCTGCATAAGGTCTTTTCCGAGACCTGACTCAATGCTGGTTCTTTTTCTCGTTGCGCGGCAGGCTATGATTTCGTGAACCGCTTCTTGAAGATAATGATGTACAAACCGACTATCATGACCAACACGGCGATAACAAGCCACGCGCCGAGGAGGGTCCGTGCGCTCGGAACATCTATGATCGAAATCGCCAAACCGATCAAGGTGCTACCGATTGACAGTATGACCGCAAGAATCAGAACAAGGGCGATCCTTCGAGTGTTGATCGCCACAGACACTTGCGCGTTGAGTTGCACCGTTGCGTCCGTCTCTGTGGCAACATCTCGCTGCCAGTGGACAGTCGGAAGATTCGCACCACACTTCATACAAGAGACAGCGCCATCCGGATTATCAACTCCACAATTCCTGCACTTCATCACCATCGCCTCAAACCCGGAATCGCCTTTCCTTCCTTTTAGATGTTGGCATGACGCGATCCACCAGGAAAACGAGTGGCCTGGCTACGCATAGTTTTTTATTACCAAATCTGTTACCAAGTCGGGCAATGTTCTCTCCTCAAAAGGACATGAAGGAGCTCGTTCTTGAGATCCTGAAGAAGGAGTCGGCTTCGATAAGTGGTCTATCCCGTGAGCTGGCGTCGCGGGGCGTGAAGCTTCATCGCCTCGAGCTGACGGGTTATCTGAAGGCCCTCGCCGACATGAACGTGTTGAAGGAGAGGGACATCAAGCCTTCCAAGGTGTTCTCGATCTCGGTGTCCAGGGCGAAGAACCTATACGAGGTCATCGGCGAGAGCTGCGTGAGGTACGGCAGGACGGAGGACGAGAGAGCCACCCTCGCCGCCTACTCGCTCCAAAAGCTGTTCAAGAGGCCCGTCTTCGACATGGAGGTCAGGCGCTGCGGGGTCGGCGGGACGGTCGAAGGACGGAAAGCGACGAATGAGGAGCGCGCGGAGGCCAAAGTCATACTCGCGCGGATGGGGTACAAGGTCCCGAACAGCGACGTACCAATCATCGTCGAGGACGATATGGATGAGCAATACGTCCAGGTGCTGGCCGATGCGGTGGTCGAGTCCTTCAACGCGCGATCATACGTCAAGGAGACGAAACAGTTGAAGCTTTAGGGATACTCTATTTATCCATTCACGAGGGATGTGGTTGATGTGGATCTATCCGAGCTGGTCAAGAGAATAAGGGAGTACAGGGGCATAATCAGGAAGGGGCCGATCGCGCATGTCGCCCGGAAGCTGATACCGATCCAGATGGATGACGTGCTCGCCGCATACGGCGAGGACGCGGCAGTGATCAAATGTGGCCGCGAAATACTGCTGATGGCCGCTGATGGCGTGATCCAAGATCTGATCAAGAGGAACCCTTACTGGGCTGGCTATTCGGCGGTGCTGGTGAATGTCAACGACATCGCCGCGATGGGCGGCATCCCGGTGGCGCTCGTCGACGTGATAGCTTGCGGCGATGAGAGCGTCCGTGAGAAGATCATAGAAGGGATGCGGGACGCCTCTGATAAGTTCGGCGCCCCGATCGTCGGAGGGCATCTGCACCCCGATACCTCGTACCAGGCGATCGACGTCGCGATTCTCGGCAAGACGGACCGGTCGAGACTCGTGCTGAGCAGCGGGGCAAGTGAGAAGGACCCGATCATATTTGCCTCCGACCTGGATGGCGAATTCACGGAAGGAATACCCTATTCCTGGGACACGACTTCAAAGAAGAGCAAGGAGATCGTGAGGAAGCAGATCAGGGTGATGAACAAGATCGCCCCATACCTGACGGCTGGGAAGGACATCTCCAACGCGGGGGCCCTCGGGACGCTTGGGATGCTGCTCGAGGCCAGTGGCAAGGGTGCAACGGTCGACGTCTCCAAGATACCCGTGCCGAAGACCCCGAACGTGGGCCTGCTACAATGGCTGACCTGCTATCAGGGGTGCGGCTTCGTCGTCACATGCAGAGAAGCGAGGACGCAGATAGTCATCGAGGAGTTCGCAAGGGTCGATATCACAGCGGCGGTCGTCGGCGAGGTCGAGAAGAGGAAGGTGCTCGAGCTCGTGCTGGGCGGTCAGCGTGAAATACTTTTCGATTTCGAGGTCGACAGCCTGGGATGCGCATTGCCACAAAAGACATAAGCCCCCTCTCGTTATAGATGTCAGAGAGCGAGAAACACGGCAATACAGCGGTTGGCAACCAATCCCTGAGGGCGCCTATACACAGGGGTAGGTTGAGCTAGTAAAAGGGGACTGTCACGCTGCGGCCCCCACCGTGCTCGACTCTCTCTTTTTCTCCAAACCGTTCCGTCCGAATCTGCATTAGGCCAATAGCAAAAGGCGTCCGAGCGCATCCGTCGCACGATAACATGAAGACGAGTGCGAGGAACCAGTTTCCAGGCGAGGTCGTGAGCGTCGAGATGGACAAGCTTGGCGCGGTAGTGAAAGTGAAGGTGACCGTCCCCGTCACCGTGACCTCCTTCATCACGAGGGAGTCAGTCGAGGACATGAACATCAAGAAAGGGGACAAGGTCATAGCTATCATCAAGGCCACCGAGGTCATGATCTCGAAGGGCAGCTAGAATGAAGAGAATGAGGTGCCAGGCCACTAGGGTTGCCGACCTCTCCGACGCCAGCTACCCAGAAACCTTCTCGACCCCGCTTCCCGGTGAGCGTTGATAGTTCGCGGTAAGG
>JBGOXV010000105.1:0-5994 GCA_041479325.1 Thermoplasmata archaeon | reverse complement strand
TACACAAGGCCCACGCCCCTCTTCTCGGGCGGCAGCCTCGTGATGTCCCTTCCCTGCGACATCACGGTGCCCTTGCTGGGCCTCCTGAGCCCCGCTATGAGCTCGAGCAGGACGGTCTTGCCAGCGCCCGTCGGACCGAGCACCACGAGGGTCTCGTTCGAGTCCACGCTGAAGCTTATGTCCACCAGCTCGAACGTCCCTGCCTTGAAAGCCAGAGAATCGACGGTGATCATCTAGGCGTCCTCCATCCTGCGCTTCCACACGCCGATCAACACCCTGAAGGCGATGAAGATCCCGACCACGATGATTATGATCAGAGCCGTGAGGGGGAGAGACTCGCTGAGTCCAGAATGGAGCTCCCTCTCATAGATTAGAGTCGAGATCGCTTTTGGGAAATAGGCGATGATGACGACGGCGCCGAACTCGCTCACAGCCCTCGCCCATGACATTATGGCGCCAGTGAAGATGGACGACAGGGATAGCGGCACCGCCACCGTGAAAAAGGCACGTCCCCTTGATGCGCCGAGGGTGCGGGCCACGTTCTCGAGCCTCTCGTCCACCCTTTCAAACCCCTCCCTTGCGGAGTTGACCACGAGGGGAGCGCTCACGAACATCATCGCGACGACGATCCCGAGGAGGCTGTCCTCGACATGCAGTCCCAGTGCGCTCATCTGTCCTGAGAAGACCCCCGCCCTTCCGAAGACGACAAGCAGTGTGATGCCGGCTATCGTGTGAGGGATCACTATCGGGACGTCCATGATGCTCTGGACGACCCCTTTGCCCCTGAAGTCCACCCTTGCGAGGATGTAGGCCAACGGAATGCCGAACAGGCAGGACAACCCCGTCGAGAGCAGCGCTGCGCCGAAGCTCACCGAGATGGCCGCCCTAACATCGCTCTGGCCCAAGGCCGCGAAGATGCTCGAAGGGCGCTCAACGGCGACCGTGGCCACTATCGGCAACGCTATGAAGATGAGGAGGAGAGCGCCCAATACGCTGAACAGCAACAGGAGAGGCTCAGGGCTCAGCAGCTTCTTCACGTCTGCACGACCCCTAGTCCACGTAGGACTGCAGGCCCTCGGGGACCTTGCTCTTCCAGTAGCCAGCATATCCTGGTGTGATCGGTACTTGTCCTGCCGCATTCATTGTGGCCTGGCCATCCGGGCCAAGCAACATCTTCACGAACTCGAGTGCCAGAGCGGGGTTCCTGCAATTGGTGGGGATGGTGACTCCGTAGACTATCGGGCTGCCCTTGACCTTGACGATCTTGCTCGCATTTGTACTGTCAGCGAACTGTGTCACGCTCACCTTGCCGTAGAAGGAAGCGTAGGCGGTACTGTTCATATTTATCTTCATTGGAAGATGCAAGATCCTCTCTCCGGAAGAGGCGTGCATGCTTGCGATGCTCTCGTAGATGAACAGGTAGTCTATCGATCCCAACTCGAGCGCGCTCGTCAAGTCGACCTCGGCGCTCCTTACCATGAGCTTGCTCGTGTTCGTCACGGTCAGGTCGCTTGGGACCTTTATCATGTACGTGTCGTTGACGACGTCGTGAGTGACGCCTATCATGTTCGTGTTGTTAAGCACGAGGTCACGGTATATCGCAGTGTCATTGTAGTAGAGTTCCGCGTACTTCATCACCATCTGAGCTCTGTAGCCGGCCGGATCATCGTTGGGGTTGGAGAACCCGAACTTCACATCCGGCATTCTCAGCACGTCGAACCAGTTGGTCGCATTGATGATGTCTCGGTGCGCGCTGTGGTTAGTATAGGCGATTATCATGCTGTTCCTGGCGAACTGTATCGAGAAATTCGCGGTGCTCTTCGTCACATTGATCATGTTCCTAGGAATGAGCGTTGCGTCCGCGACGGCAAGGACATCGCATGTCTGGTTGAGGTCAGTTATCCGCCGGATCATATCGGCACTTCCTCCAGAAGTGACCTGAACGACGACATTTGGATGGGCTTTCTCGAATTTTGTCTTCATATCCTGCCCGCCGGCCATGTCCGAGAATGGTTGCGACAAGCTCCCGGCTGTGAAGACCGTCAGTACGGTCTTCTTCGGCTGCTGCATTATGACGAAGGCCGCAACGGAACCTACAGCAACCAGAAGCACTATCATTCCAGCCAGTATCTTGATGCTACGTGAATTCATCAGATTTCTCTCCACTCGCTCTTTCGATATGCTCTTTCGGGCATAACGGTTGTTCGATATAAGCCTTCCTTGGGTCCAGCATTAGCTGGAATCCGTGCCACGGCGATGCTCGGTAGTGCCCCGAGTACGCAAAGGCCATACGACATTGAACGGCATGCACTCGTGATCCTGGCGAGGGGGATTAATACGAGTCTGGCCGGTGGCGTGTCTAGGCAATACTTATTAAGAGAATCCGATATGCCTCACTGAGCATGACGAAAGACATCCAGACTAATTGTACGAACCCAGTCCCAATGGTTGATTCGTTCGGGCGGCCCGTGAACAGCCTGAGGCTCTCCGTCACGCAGCGATGCGACCTCGCCTGCGACCACTGTCACCACGAGGGGCAGACACCCGCCGTCGATGAGATGACTCCGCTCGAGATCGAGAGGCTCGTTAATGTGGCCTCTTCACTAGGCGTCAGGAAGGTGAAGATCACCGGCGGAGAACCTCTCATGCGAGACGACATTGTCGACATAGTAGCGAGGATATCTCCGCTCGTCAGAGAAGTGTCCCTGACGACGAACGGGTCGGACCTGGACATCAGGTCCGAGGAGCTGAGACATGCTGGTCTGGCGCGTGTGAATGTCAGCCTCCACACTCTGGATGCGAATCGGTACCATCGTCTGTGCGGAGTCGATCAGTCAGCTCGTGTCTTGAAGGGCATCATTGCCGCAGTAGAGGCCGGGCTGAACCCCGTCAAGGTCAACATGGTTGTCCTCAAAGGGGAGAACGAGGGTGAGATCCGCGACATGATCAACTTCTGTTCAAGCGTCGGCGCCTCGCTGCAGCTGATCGAATACGAGACTGACCGGGAGAGCTTGAACGGAGGCAACTTTGCCAAGAGGTTCTACTCGCTTGCGGAGACCGAGAAGATGCTCGCCAATCAGTCCGTGAACGTCGCAGTCAACGAACTTCATAGGCGCAAGAGGTACAAGATCCCGGTCAAAGATGGTTTTGTGAGCGTGGAGGTGGTGAGGCCCATGCACAACACTGAGTTCTGCTCCCACTGCACGAGGCTCAGGGTGTCGAGCGACGGGCTGCTCAAGCCATGTCTTCTTGACCAGTCTGGTCATGTCGACGTCCTATCGCCGTTGAGAAATGGCGCAAGCGACAATGCACTCCGCGAACTCTTCCTCAAAGCGGTCCAGAACAGGAAACCCTATTGGAGCTGAGGGAATGAGAAACATCAGGAGTACAATCACCAACAAACCGATCTCGGTCGACGCAGCGTCGAAGTCGGTCTCTGCTAAGGGCGCAGGCGGCACGGTCCTATTCATCGGGACGGTGAGAGATAAGTCAAAGGGGATGAGAGTGACGGGCATGAAACTCGAATCAGCTCGAGATCTCGCAAAGGCGGATCTCGAGAGAATCACGAATCTCACGCTGCGCAAGTTTGATGTCCTCAAGGTAACGGTTTCGCACAGGATTGGAGAGTTGAAGGTCGGAGACATCATCGTCGCGATAGCGGTCAGCGCCGCCCACAGGCAGGACGCCTTCGCGGCCTGCAAGTACATCATCGATGAGATGAAGAAGACGACGCCCATCTGGAAGAAGGAACTAGGACCTCGGAAGCAACGATGGGTCGAATGAAAGAGGTGACCGCATGACAAAGATGGTGGACATAGGAGACAAGGACATGGTGAAAAGGGTCGCGACCGCCGAGGGGCGCCTTGTCCTGAAGGAGTCGACTCTCAAAGCGATCGCCTCCAACCAGATCAAGAAGGGAGATGTCATATCATCCTCGAAGCTGGCATCCATCGGGGGCGTGAAGGCTACTTCGGCCCTTCTCCCGCTGTGTCATCAGATCCCTTTGACATCAATCGATACCGACATGAGGATCGAAGAAGGCGGTCTGACGGCCACATGCACCGTGTCAGCATTCTATAGGACCGGAGTCGAGATGGAGGCACTGGTTGGCGTGACCGTCGCACTCCTAAACGCGTGGGACATGGTCAAGTACCTGGAGAAGGACGACAAGGGACAGTATCCGGGGACCTCGATCAGGGACGTACGGGTCGTCAGCAAGCGGAAGGGAGGAGACTAGGATGGGTGCCGAGGACCACAAGAGCAAGGCCCCGAAGAGTGTTAAGATCGCAGTCATCACCGTCAGCGACACCAGGACCGACAAGGACGACTTCTCAGGCAACGCAATCATGGATATCGCCCGCCTGTCGGGCCACGAGTCATTGAGGAAGGTAATCGTGAAGGACAGTCCGGACGACATCCAGAAGGCGCTCAGGGAGATGCTGGAGGATTCAAATGTGCAGGCTATCGTTGTGAACGGCGGCACTGGGGTCTCCATGAGGGATTTGACGCTCGAGGCGGTCGCGCCGTTCGAAGAGAAGATCCTGCCTGGGTTCGGCGAACTCTTCCGGATGCTCAGCTTCGATGAGATCGGAAGTGCCGCTTTCATGTCGAGAGCCGTGGCGTTCGTGACCAAAGGGAAGGCGGTGTTCTGCATTCCTGGGTCCGAGAAAGCGGTGCGCCTTGCGATGACGAAGCTCATCGCGCCTGAGCTGGGTCACCTTGTTTGGGAGGCTCGGAGATGAGGCCATTCAAGCGCCTGATATCGTTAGAACAAGCTCTGTCCCTGACATCGACCAGCACGGTCCCAACAAAGAAGACCGAGCGGTTGTCACTTGTCGAGGCCGTTGGCAGGGTCTCTGCCGAGGACGTGGTCTCGAGGATGAGCGTCCCGCCGTTCCCCAGATCCGCGATGGACGGCTATGCCGTCAGAGCACGAGACACCTTCGGAGCATCGAAACTCAAGCCGATGAAGCTCAGCCAAGGCGAAACCATCCTGGTAGGTTCAGTTCCGAAGAAGGCGCTGACGAAGGACGTGTGCGCGATGATAGCTACCGGGGCGATGATCCCGAAAGGCGCGGACGCGGTCGTGATGGTCGAGGACACGGAAGTCGAAGGGAAGGCGGTTCTCTTCCACGAATCGGTCCATCCTGGCCAGAACGTATCGAGGAAGGGAGAGGATATCACTCCAGGTACGAAGATCATCTCGTGCGGACAGGTGCTGAATCCTGGCAAGATAGGAGCCCTCGCAGCAGTCGGAAGAAAGGATATCAGAGCATACGCGAGACCTCTTGTCGGTATCGTTTCGACAGGAAACGAGATCACGGAGCTCGGCTCCGAGCTCGGGCCGGGCAAGGTGTACAACATCAACTCCTACACGCTCTGCGGGGCCGTCAGCTCGAATGGGGGCCAGGTCAGAATGCTTGGCATCGTCAACGACACCATCGAGGACATCGAGCGCGTCGTGACGGAGAACTCGGACTGCGACATCCTTGTGTTCTCGGGCGGAAGCTCCGTCGGGGAGAGGGACATCATGGTCGATGTGCTTGAGAGGAACGGCAAGGTAGTATTCCATGGGATCGCCATGAAGCCTGGCAAACCGACCCTCTTCGGCACCATACGGGGGCAGCTGGTCTTCGGCATGCCGGGCCATCCGACATCCTGCCTTTCGAACGCCTACTTGCTTCTAACACCAGTCCTGCGGAAGATGGCAAGGCTGCCGCTTCAAGAGCCCGCCAGCGTCCAGGCGAAGATCGCAAAGAGGGTCGTCTCCACGACTGGCAGGACCCAGTTCCTCACGGTCCGTCTCGAAGGCGACATCGCCCATCCGGCGTTCAAGGAGTCCGGCGCAATCACGAGCATGGCTTTCGCGGACGGCTATGTCGTCATCCCCGCCGACGTGGACCTGATAGAAAAGGGCGAGCGGGTGACTGTCTACCTTCTCTGAGGCGAAGGGCAAAGCGCCATAACCTATTATAGCTAGGTCGGGATTTCACG
>JBGOXV010000104.1:0-6047 GCA_041479325.1 Thermoplasmata archaeon | reverse complement strand
GATAGTGTGTCGGCATTCGCGAGAACGAGGAACACGCCGATGATGATCATGAAGCTTCCCAGGATCTCCCACCTTTTCAAGCGCTCACCGAGGAAGACCGCCGACAACACCACGACGAACAACACTTCGGAGGACCCGCCACCCAATATGGCCTCCTTGCTCGCACCAATTCGACCGACGGAGTCGAACCACATAAAGACGCCAGCGGCGACTATGATGCAGAGGACTGTCATGCTTCCCCAGCCTGTCAGGCCTAGCTTGCGAGCACAATCTCTTGAGCCTCTTGGGGAGATTCCGAGCAGGATTGCTCCGCCGATGATGGACGGCATGGAGGAGACGAGGAAGATGTTCAGGTCGGCGATTCTGAGGGCGCCCTCGATCGAAACGGACTCGAAGGCGACTATCAGTGCGGACGCTAGGACGACACCAATGTACGTTCGCCTTACGTCCAAGTTATCCCAACCCCATTGGTGAGTCGAAGGGTAAACCTTTCTCGCTCGACCGTGCTTCTCGGACACGAAAAGCGACATTCCGCCAAATTATATACGCGCGCACGCGCATGGTATCGTCGCTCGCAAGAGCACGGGATGGGATCATGTGCAGGTACAGCTACCTCAGCGGAGCTTGCGCCAATAAGCATGTCGACAGCCTTGACTGCATTGGCTTGGACAAGTGCGAATTCTCTGGCATGAACATAATGACCAGCAGGCTGCCAACTTCGGACAGCGAGTGCGGTCATGAGAAATGGCTGGGTCTGTACTGCGAGAAGTACAAGCGGTTCTTCTGCCCCGGAAGGGAGCATTGCGTCACCCCGGAGTCCTATGAGAAGAACTTGATCATCCACCAGGAACGGAAGCTTGGGATGATCGAGGACCTGTGATCCCATGAAGTGCAAGTTTCTCGGATCGAATGGCGTGTGCACAGGCCAGTACACTGGGTATGGTTGCATCAAGAGCTCGTGCGCTTCCTTCAAGAAGGCGCAGAATTGCGAGCACCGAGACCCGGTAGGAGACTACTGCAGGAAGTATGGCAGATTCGGATGCGTCGGCAAGGATAGCTGCAATAGCATCGCGGACTATCTCGAGGCGGTCGCCGAGGAGTTAGCCTGATCCTCGGGTTCGTACAGTTCCTTCCTGATTCTTGGGATGAGAGCCATGAGAACGGCTATCTCCGTCAACGATGTCCGGTCAATCATCCCGTCCGAAAGATAGCCCACCGACCCCATCTTGTGGCCGATCTTCTCGATCTCCGTTATCTTGCTCATCGTATCGCCTACAGTGCCCCCGTCGAGCACCGCCTTGACGACCTCGGGAGGGTACTCGAACCCTGGCCCGTGGCCGACGGTCATCTTCCCGGACGAATCGATTATGGCACAGTACTGGATGTCCAGATGTCTTCGAAGGACCTTGTTGTAGAACAGGCCTGCCTCGATCCCGACGGCGAAGTCAGTCTTCGTCTTCTCGATTGCCGATTTCGCCCTTTGGATTGCTCCCTGGATCGTCCTTTCCTCTAGTGGTTGGCTGGGCACGGTCTTGTCGGGTTCGACACTCAGGACTTCCACGAGTCCAAAGGCTTGGGTAAAGATGTTCCTCACGGCGTCGACCTTCACCTTGTTCGTCGAGCCTACGGAGACCCTGATGGCCCGGAGAAGTCGGCCATCCTTGTCGATCTCTCCCTTGATGATCCTTGACGAGCTTATCCTCGCAGAGTCCTCAGCTCTCACGTCCTTGATGCAGAAGATCTTCAGGGGTTTCAGGGCGTTCTTGCGCCTCAGCTCGTTGATATCCTCCGCGATCCCCCTCGTCTCGGGTGAAACGACGATGGCGTCCATCGTTTCCGAAGTCGCAGAAGTGCCTTTGAAATCGGATATCATGATGATGTCGAAGGGTTTTCCATATCTCCCGAGGAACTTGGAGAGAGTCGACTTCCTCTGGAAATAAGGCGCCACTGGCACGGTCTTGATGCTCTTTGCGAACTCGTCGGATGTAAGGCCGACCTCGACAGTGTCGCCGACCGTGAAAGCGGTCTCGAACAACAGTTCGTGTCCTTTGTGGATGACATTGAATGTCCCTCCGACGCCCACCCTCACGGTCTCACCTCAGGAATATCATAGCGATGGAGACGATGAACACAGCGACCATCGCGAGGTAAAAGTAGACTAGCTGGCGCTTCTTCATCTTGAGCTTGCCCTTGTAATCGTTCTCGCAGTTCTCATCGCAGAACTTGTCCTTGTATGGGACCGCCCTGTCGCAGTTCTGGCAGTGTCTGTGCTGAGTAACTTTTTCTACCATCTTATCACTCTTCCAGTCATTCACATATCCAGATTCATAGCCTCTTCGGCCTCACGCCCGCTTCTCGATCCTGACCCCATCGCAGCCGACCGAAATAGGGATGGCCTCTCCGCCCGCCATCTCGATCTCCCTTGATACCCTTTCTGGCTCGTCCGTCAAGGCAATCATGCTCCCGCCGCCACCTGCCCCTGTCAGCTTCGCACCATATGAGTGGCCCTTGCAAGCTTCTACTAGCTTGTCAAGAGCAGGATGTCCTACTCCCAGCTGGTTCAGAAGCGCGTGGTTCTCGTTCATCAGTTCGCCTATTCTCCGCTTGTCGCTCTTCTTGACCGCCTCCACTCCTGCGTGGACGATCTCCTCGATCTGATCTATGGCCTTCTTGGCATCGTCCTCGGAATCGACCAGCTTCTTCACCTTAGCCACGAGCGGGCCAGTGGCGGCGTGAAGGCCTGTGTAACCAACCACGAACTTCAGCTGCGGGACATCGCAATGGTGGATGTTCCACACCAAGGTGCCCTTCTCAATCTTCCAAAGGAAGTTGTCCAGCTTGTGTGGGGAGACTAGTACGCCATGCCCATGGGTCGAGGTCGACGTGTCGGTTGGACTGGCCCTCCCTTGGACCTTGTTCTCGACCTCGAATGCCATCCTGGCTATCTTCTCCGGATCCAAGCGCCCCTTGGAGGAGGTCAGGGAGGCGATGCAGGATACGGTGACCGCAGCGGATGACCCCAGGCCCGAAGCGGCCGGGATTACCGACATGGTGTCGACGTTGATCGGAGGGCCATCCCAAGCCTCGTCCAGCGAAGCCGAGATGTAGGCATGATGTCGCTTCTTCATGGCGTGCCCGTTGACGGTGTACTGATCAGACGAGCTAACCTTGCATGATATCCTTAGGTCTATCGCCAGGGCGAGTGCGGGCCGCCCGAAGACCACAGCGTGTTCGCCGAAGAGTATCATCTTCCCCGGAGCTGAGCAAGCGAGCATCTGGTCTTCCGTCAGACCCGAATCCGAATATAGAGTTTCCGGGCATATCCTGGACCCCCAGGCAGCGCACCGGCCCGACGATGATTGCCGATGGCGCCGTGCAAAAGGATTAAGACGGACGTATCGGGTTCGCTCCGCACAGAAGCGGTGTATCGATGGATCGCACTTCGCGAATAGAGGGATTCTACAAGCTGAGCATTTCGGAGCGGCTCAAGATCGTCAAGGACTTCGCGGACCTGACCAGCGAGGAGGCAATGGCCCTGACTGGTCTTGGGGGGCTGGACCCGGCCATACCTGACAAGATGATCGAGAACGCAGTGGGGTCATTCGCCCTGCCCCTTGGCATCGCCGTCAATTTCAGGATAAACGACAGGGACTATCTAGTCCCGATGGCGACCGAGGAGCCCTCCGTGGTCGCAGCGGCTTCGAACGCCGCGAAGATGGCCAGGGAGAGGGGAGGATTTTGGACCAGCAGCAGCCCTCCGGTGATGATCGGGCAGATCCAGCTAACGGATATCAAGGACCCGAGCCGGGCCAAACACGTCATCCTCGAGAAGAAGCAGGCCATACTAGACCTGGCGAACAAGCAGGACCCCATGCTCATTAAGCTCGGAGGGGGTGCGAGGGACCTGGAGGTAAGGGTGGTCCAGGGGCAGCAAGGACCGATGGTCATAGTGCATCTTCTGGTAGACGTCCGGGATGCCATGGGAGCCAACGCTGTGAACACCATGGCGGAGGCTGTAGCACCGCTCGTCGGGGACGTCTCGGGAGGAAGAGTCCGTCTGAGAATCCTCTCAAACCTGGCGACGCATCGCCTCGCGCGCGCACGCGCTGTCTGGTCGAAAGAATCCATTGGGGGCGAGGAAGTGGTCGATGGAGTGATCGAAGCATATCTCTTCGCCGACGCAGACCCGTATCGATGCGCAACCCACAACAAAGGCATCATGAATGGCATTGATGCCGTGATTCTCGCAACAGGGAACGACACCCGCGCGATCGAGGCCGGGGCTCACTCGTTCGCCGCCAGGAGCGGACAGTACAAGCCGCTAACCATCTTCGAGAAGACTCCGGATGGGGATCTGGTTGGCACGATTGAGATCCCGATGGCCGTAGGCTTGGTGGGAGGAGCGACGAAGGTGCACCCGACCGCGAAGGCGTGCATCAAGCTCTTGGGGGTTAAGGGTGCATCGGAGCTCGGCGAGGTCGCAGCGGCCGTGGGATTGGCACAGAACTTCGCAGCTCTCAGGGCCCTCTCAACCGTCGGTATCCAGCAGGGACACATGAGACTGCACGCGAAGAACATCGCAGCAAGCGCGGGTTGTCCGGAGGAGTTCCTGGAGAAGGTCTGCGAGATCATGGTGTCTGAGAAGAAGATCCGGATGGACCGCGCCCAGGAGCTCGTGGAAGAGCTGAAACGGAAGGGCAAGTGACCTCGTCGGAAAAGTATATCCCATTGGCTGGGATAATTACTGGTCGTGGCCATGTTCTCTCAGGGGGATCTGCTTGGGCTGGCAGGCGTCTACGGCTATGTTCTGGCCGTGGTGATCATCTCATGGAGCGTCAGGAAGCGGTTCTCAAACCCACGTAAAGTCGTTCATGTCCTGACTGGCGGTATCGTTTTCTTCTGGTGGAGCTTTGACTCCAGCTTCGTGATGGCCGGCCTCGCAGCGCTCCCCTTCGTTGCACTCCTCCTTCTGGCGACTCCAAGGTCCCCGATCAAGACACTCAGGGATAGCCCGCTTGGGCAAAGCTCCTCGGAGGGACATCCGTACGGGTTGGTGCTGTATGCCATTTCATGGACGGTGATAGCATACTTCCTGTTCGATGACCTCTTCGCGGCCTCGATCGCGATAGCCGCGATGTCATTCGGGGACGGCATGGGCGGGGTCATCGGCGAGCGGTTCGGCAGGATGCGCTACTCGCCTAATCGGACCGTTGAAGGCAGCATCGCGGTGTTCACGGCCACGGCAGTCAGCATCGTTGTCCTGGCCTGGTTCTACTTCTCGGTGATAGGGTATTCGGGAAGCACAGTGCCGTACCTGATCGGGCCATTTGCGTTCGCAGTCGCGGGCCTCGTCACACTCCTCGAAGCGCTGATTCCGGGGTCGGTCGACAACCTGGTCATACCATTGATGATTGCGGCTCTCCTGCACTCCATGGGGGTCTGAGGGATTGAAATTCATCGTTGTCGACGGTCTCGATGGCTGCGGCAAGAACACGCATGCGGGGAGGATGAAAGCCCTTTTCGAGTCCGAGGGGAACAACGTGTCCGTCATTATCCACCCGTCCGGAAGGCCATTCGGTAGAGTCTCCAAGAGGTTCTTGCGAGAGATAGGGCCCCTTGCAAGATTGTTCACAACGTTCTTCTTTACGGCCGATGTCCTGGTTTCCGTCCGGGAATTGAGAAATGAGAAGGACCGAACGACGATATTCGTCAGGTATCTCCTAGGGACGGCCTACTTGCCGAAGGTGCTGGCTCCATTGGGCTACAGGGTGCTGAGGAAGATACTGCCATTTCCCGACCTCGCCATCTTCATCGACATCGAACCGGAAGTCGCCCACAGAAGGATTACCGCTCGCGGCCACGCACCGGAGATGTTCGAGACTCCGGAGAGGCTGGCATCCGTTAGGAAGATCGCAAAGACGCTCGTCGCAGAGGAATGGGTAAGGATTGACAACAGCGAGGACGGCGAACGTCCGTTCAGGGAGCTCGAGAAGCTCCTGCGAGAACGCTCATTCCTTGGACTCACACGATAGCGGAGGGCCCTTCCG
>JBGOXV010000103.1:0-6179 GCA_041479325.1 Thermoplasmata archaeon | reverse complement strand
GCCTCCCTCCTGATGGCCTCGAACACCGTCGGGATCCCAGTCACGGTGTAGTCTGTCAGATTCATCGAGACCTGAACCACTCCTTTCGCCGCCAGCATGAGCCCCAAGGCCTTGACCTTCGGGAGGCCCCCGCTGCTCGTCCTGATCTTCCTTGCGATGGCCTTCGCGATGCTGAGGTCACTTGACCTGAGATTCACGTTGTAGGCCACAAGGGGCATCCTCGCTCCAACTGCGACCGCCCCCGCAGTCGGGTGCACATGACGGGGGCCATAGTCAGGGGTTCTGGCGTCGTCTCTCGGGATGGCATCCCGTAGGCCTTCGAACTCCCCCCGTCTGACATCCTCGAGATTCACCCTCTCGGGTCTCTTCGCTGCGGATTCGTAGAGATACACTGGGATTCCGAGCTCTTGGCCGATTCGAGAACCCACTCTGTTCGCAATTTCAACGCACTCGATCATCGTCACGTTCGAGACAGGGATGAACGGAAGGACATCCAGCGCCCCCATCCTCGGATGCTGTCCTTTGTGCTTGTTGAGGTCGATGAGCTCACTTGCCGTCTTCGCCCCTCTGAAGGCGGCCTCTTGGATGTTGTCCTTGTCACCGATGAGCGTGACTACCGAGCGGTTGTGGTCCGTGTCCGTTTCCACGTCCAGTATCTTGATGCCCGGCACTGACCGCATCGACGAGACGATCGCGTCGATGACCTCCTTTCTGCGTCCCTCGCTGAAGTTGGGGACGCTCTCAACGATTGCCACCATGGTCCTGGTCCGGCAGGGCATGTCCTTAGCTGATAATTAAATATCGACCGATGACCCCGGAGATCAGGCTCGCGTCACTGGTCATTTCTTGAGAACGTCCACAGCCGCCACCCTCTCCAGGACCAGTTCTTCAAGGCGACCCTGATGGGTGCTCAGCTCGTCCTCCGTGATTCCGAACCTCTTGAGCCGCTCACGCGACGATTGTGCAGGGGAATCGGGTAGCTCCGACCATCCTTCCATGGGATCGACCCGTCCTTGCAGCACCGCGACTATGATCTCGGTCGTTTCGTTGCCCACTGACATCTTCCTTATCGCGGTGCTGAGTTGTCTTTCTCCGGAAGCGTATAGCAGGGTCTCCATCGCCAACGAATCCGATGAGTTGGTGCCTTCGACCATCGCCTTCTTGGCATGGTAGAGTGCGCTCCTGATGTGATCCTTGCCGAACACCATGTCCGCATTGGCTATGAGGACATCCGGCGCCTCGCCTTCTCCCCTCTTCGACATCCTCTCGAGCAGAGGCCTCGCCTGGCCGAGTTTCACTTTCACGGTCCAAGCACGTAGACTGTTGGTTGCCTCCTCGACCGATTCTTCCATGAGCTTCACCAGTACTCCTCCAGCAGTCTCTGCTTGTCCTCCACGTCGACGGGCATTCCAGGTTCGACCTGTCCCAGCTGGCTCTTGATCAGCCTCGCGATCGCCTCTCCTATGGTGGGTATCTGCTTCAACCTGTCATAGGACGTGGTCCTCAGGTCTTCGATGGATTTCAAGCCTCTGCCATGAAGTGCCCTTGCCCTGACCCTTCCGATCCCTCGCAACTTGACGAGATCCAAGAGCTCTGCCTTGATGCCGTACCTTAGTCTGGTCCTCAACTCCGACACATCGGAGACCGCATCCGGGTTGAACAGCTCTGCCAGGCGAACCGAGGCATGGATGAGCCACTCGGCCATGTCCATCTTGTTCCTTATGTCGCCAGGTCCAATCTTGAAAGCGTCAGCGATCTCGTTCTCGTGGACCTCGGATATCCAATCATCAAGCAGCTTCGCCGTCTTGACCTCCGAGAGGAAGATCTCATACCTGTTCAGGTCGGAGGGTGGCTGGATAAGGAGCTCGTCCTGCCTCTCGCTCTCGAATTCCTCTATCCATTCGTAGTCCGTCTGTCTGAGGTAGAGGAGAGGCATGTCCGGGACCGAGCATATCATGTGCAGGACTCCGAAGGATTTCTCTGGTTTGTAGTTGGGCAGGGCGTCCCTTATGGCCACCGCGGACTGTGGGTCGATGTATAGGTCGCTGACCGCTTTGCCGAAGACCGTGGCTGCTAGAGGCTCGCCCTCTCGGACCATTCCCTCCTTCTTCAGGAACTCGAGCACCGTCTCGATCGTTCCCCTCAGGAATGTTACGTCAGTCTGGTGCGCGAGGAACGTCTTGCCGAAGAAATCCTGGAGGGCATCTAGCGATGTCGCCGCTCGCGTCGCGACGAGTGCGAGAACATGCGACCTGATGGCGGGTTCGGTCCCGAGCTTCGAGAAGATCCGCTCGTTCTCGCCGAGCAGGTAGGTCTCAAGGAGGAACTCCTTCTCCTCCTCATCCTTCGCTACGAGGATTGCTTCTCCATAGCTGTCGAACCTCGGTCTCCCGGCCCGGCCGCACATCTGCTTAATCTCGAAGATGGGTATGAACGTGTTTCCGATGTTCGAATCGTACCTCTTCACGTCCCGTATCAACACGGTCCGAGCGGGGAGGTTGATCCCGGCAGCCAGCGTGGGTGTGGCGACTATGCATTTCAGGATGCCCTTCTTGAAGCTGGTCTCGACCATTCTTCGTTGGGTGTTGGTGAGCCCTGCGTGGTGGAAAGCACAGCCATTTCTTAGGGACTTGCCCAGCTTGTTCCCGAGGCCCGTGGGCTCGTCCTGCTCCCCAAGCAACCTCTTTGATGCGTCGACCAATTCCTTGGAGACGCCGCCTATCTCCTTGAGCAATTGGCCGAGATCGGCGGCAAGGGACTCCGCGGACTTGCGCGTGTTGACGAAGACGAGAACCTGCCCGCCTGTCTGGAGCGCTCCCTTGACGAGGCTTCGGACGGGGTTTCCTGCCTCCTGAATGTCCCTCCTCGTGTTGTCCGTGAAGAACACCTCGCCTTCGGCGTAGACCCCCTCTCTCAGGGGCACGGGTCTCCAGTCGCTCTCGATCAATTCCGCGCCGAGCCATTCGGCAAGCTCTCCAGAGTTCCTGATCGTGGCCGACAGGGCGATGATCTGTGCCTTCGGGTTGAATGTCTTGAACTTCGCCAGGGTGACCTCGAGCGTGGGCCCCCTCTCCGGATCGTTGATGAGATGGATCTCGTCCGCGACGACCACGGACAGCTGGTCGAGCCATTTCACGCGGTGCCTCAGGAGAGAATCGGCCTTCTCAGAGGTTGCGATCACGATGTCGAACCTCGATAGCTTCGGGTCGATCGTGTCGTAGTCCCCGGTCGCGACGGCCACCTTGATTCCCAATGGCTCGAATTTCAAGAGGTCTTCGTACTTCTCGGATGCTAGTGCTTTGAGTGGGACTATGTACAGTGCTTTGCCCCCTTTGAGCACGGCGCGCAAGATGGCCAGATATGCCACCAGGCTCTTCCCGGAGGCTGTCGGCATAGCAAGCACCACGTTTCTTCCTTCTAGCGTGGGGCCTATTGCCGCCTCCTGTGGGGGATAGAGTGTCTCGATTCCGTCCTCCTTGAGCAGGTTCGCGATCCTGGGGTCCAGGCCAAGCTCCTCCACTCTCATTTTGTGCTCCACTGCCAAACGGTTAGGGATGATGGCCGCTGACTAATAGTTGTTTGCGGAGGGGTCGGCGAATACAGATGACGATTGATTTTATCCTGGTTGACGCGATTTAATACTGGCATCCCATACAATTCTCGACACTCGCGGCGCAACGCTTATTTAGCTCCACCCCTAATAGGTTTGACATCCCGTGAGATTCACTGGTGCAGCTAATGCCAACAACCGATTTGAACAGCAACAATCTTGGTCTCTCCGACGTCGAGGAATGGATCAAATCCCGACACTTCGAGACCACTGCCGATATTGAGATCCCGAAGCAACTCGTCAACCAGGTCATTGGTCAGGACGATGCGGTCACGATCATCAGGAAGGCTGCCGAACAAAAGCGGCACGTGATTCTGATCGGCGACCCGGGCACGGGCAAGTCCATGCTCGCTAGGTCAATGGTTGACTTCTTGCCGAAGGGCGAGCTGCAGGACGTCATAGCATATAACAATCCAGACGACAGCAACGAACCCAAGATAAGAATCCTTCCCGCGGGAAAGGGCAAGGAGATCGTTCAAGCGCAGAAGCTTGAGGCGGAGCAGAAGAAGGCGCAGCGGAACACCTCGATGCTAATGCTGGTCTTCATGTTCATTGCTCTCGGCGCGTTCCTCACACTGACCGATCCAAAGCACAACACGACCCCGCTCCTGATCGGCGTGATCGGTGGCGTGCTCATCTACATGCTTCTTAGATACTCAGGACAAAGACGCGAGTCGATACTGGTCCCCAAGCTGATAGTCACGCACAGGCCTGACGAGTCCCCGCCGTTCATCGATGCCACGGGTGCTCACGCGGGCGCGCTGTTGGGGGACGTCAAGCACGATCCGTTCCAGAGCGGAGGCCTTGAGACCCCAGCTCACGAGAGACTTGAGCCGGGCGCAATCCACAAGGCGAATAAGGGTGTGCTCTTCATCGACGAGATCAACATGCTCAGGATCGAGAGTCAGCAGAGCCTCCTCACCGCCTTGCAGGAGGGCGAGTTCAGCATCCTCGGCCAGAGCGAAAGGAGTTCGGGTGCCATGGTTAAGAGCGAGCCTGTCCCGTGCGACTTCATTCTCGTCGCTGCGGGGAACCTCGATGCCGTTTCCGGCATGCATCCCGCTCTGAGGTCCAGGATCCGCGGTTACGGTTACGAGATCTACATGAGGACCACGATGCCCGACACAGATGAGAACCGGGACAAGCTCATCCGATTCGTCGCCCAGGAGGTCGCGAAGGACAAGAAGATAGCTCATTTCAGCAAGAACGCTGTCGCTGAGATCATCAGGGAGGCTCAGAGGAGGGCGGGCCGGAGAGGCATGCTCACCCTGAGGCTCAGGGAGCTCGGCGGCCTTGTCAGAGTCGCGGGAGACATCGCTTGCGAGACGAGCGCTCCGATCGTCGAGGCAAAGCATGTACTCGACGCGAAGAAGATAGCCAGGTCACTGGAGCAGCAGGTCACGGACAGGGCGGTCGAGAGGCGGAAGGACTACAAGGTGTCGCTCACCGAAGGCGCGGTGATAGGCATAGTCAACGGCTTGGCGGTCCTGAATACCGAATCATCGATGTCCGAATACTCGGGCATCGTCACCCCGATCGTAGCTGAGGTCACGCCACCTCAGGCTAGAGAGGGCGGCAAGATCATAGCGACCGGCAAACTCGGGGAGATAGCGAAGGAGTCGGTCCAGAACGTTTCGGCCCTGATAAAGAAGTACACGGGCGAGGACATAAGCAATCACGACATCCATGTTCAGTTCATCGGGACCTATGATGGGATCGAGGGCGACAGCGCCTCGATCGCTGTCGCGACCGCGGTCATCTCTGCGTTCGAGGAGATCGAGGTGGACCAGACCCTCGCCATGACCGGCAGCTTGAGCGTGAGAGGCCAAGTCCTGCCAGTCGGTGGAGTTACGGCGAAGATAGAGGCAGCGGCCGAGATGGGTCTGAAGAAGGTGCTCATCCCTGAGGCGAACATGAAGGATGTGCTCCTGGAGGACAAGTACATCGGCAAGATTGAGGTCATACCCGTGGTCACTTTCAACGACGTGCTGTCTCACGCCCTCGTGGGCGCTCAGAAGGAAGGGCTGCTCCGGAAGCTAGCGCTGCTAGTCGCGTCGAAGCGGCCATCCCCCTCACCGCTCCCGCCCGCGGACAGGGCCTCGGTGCATTGAAGGGGGCACTCGATTTTGCGCGGACTCATCGTGGGGAGGTTCCAACCCTTGCACAAGGGCCATCTTTCCGCGATCAGGGAAGCGCTCGGTAAGTGCGACGATCTGATTGTTGTGATAGGAAGTGCGGAGGATTCGCACATTGAGAGGAACCCCTTCACAGCCGGCGAGAGGTTCCAGATGTTGATATCTTCGCTCACGCCCAAGGAGAGATCGAGGATATTCATCGTTCCGATCCGGGACCTGAACCGGTTCTCACTTTGGGTGAGCCATATCGAATCGCATCTCCCTCCCTTTGACGTCGTGTTCTCGAACAGCGACCTGACGCGTTCGCTCTTTGCGAAAGCGGGTTACGAGGTGCGGCATACCAAGGCGTACAATCCGAAGGATTACTCGGCCACCGAGATCAGGCGGCGGATAGCGTCAGGTGAGAAGTGGGAACATCTCGTCCCAGACCCTGT
>JBGOXV010000102.1:0-6191 GCA_041479325.1 Thermoplasmata archaeon | reverse complement strand
GATGGCTAGCATCTTGGGCTCGCTGTCGATCGCGACCACCTCTTTGGATCTCTTGGAGATCGGCGATGCGAAGTAGCCGACACCGGCACCGAGATCGAGAACCAAGTCATTCTCGGACAGGCCCATCCTTTCCACGATGCCCTCGGGAGGTATGGATCTGCGCCGTTCCTCACCGTCGAGGTCCTCCAAGAAGTCCCCTGATGCCTCGAACTTGTGTGGTTTCCTGCGCAGAATTGACCGTTTCTCAGCCGGCATGTATGCATCTTCCCCGACCTCGATTGAAATGTCCAAGGAATATGCTTTATGCCTCATGACCTGCAATGTACAGAGACGGACTATGGGTCATGGTCGCTTCAAAGGAAGTGGCGGCTGGCCGTCCATCTGGAGAGGTTTTCCATCCGACCATTGCTTCCGGTGGAAGGAAGCTATATCTACTCAAGAAACCCATTCCGATAGTCCGCGGGGAGACATTGGCCGATGACCACCATGGCTGAGCTTCAGATACTCGTTTCCTACGTTCTCGCCGAGAAGAACAGGGAGGTGCTAACCCGTTCGGGCATGAGCGCCCTCCCGCAAGACAGAAGGGACTCCGCACTTCGCGGGTTGCAGGACCTCGGATGGATAGGCCACTCGGGAGTTGCGGATTTTGGCGAGAGCTACTCACTCACGAAGGAAGGCAGAAGAATAGCCGCCGAGCGGCCCCCGGTCACAGCCCTTGACAGCAAGTTGCAGGAACAGATCGAGGCCCTGCGATTGGTCGATTCCGACGTGAATGGCGACCGGCGGGAAGGACTCCAAAGACTCATCAAGATGGAATGCGACCACGGCAACTGGGACAGCGCTGTGGTGAACAGCTACGAGCTCAAGAGACTTGCCGAGAAGACCAGGGACATCCCGAGGCAGGCGTTCGCCCTATTCCACCTTGGAAAAGTCGAGATCGCACAGAACAGGTGGGACGAGGCACTCGAATCGCACCTAGGCGCCCTTGAGAAGTACATGGAGTCGGGGGACAGAAGAGGTGTCTCGGAGACGAATCGGTCCATTGGAGTCATCTACGGCAACAAAGGTGATCGCGCCTCAGCGAAGAGGTGCTTTGAGAACAGTCTTGAGACCGCCAAGGCCATCGGAGACAAGGAGCTCGAGGCCAAGGCCGAGGGGAACCTCGCAATCATATTCGACATGGAAGGGCGGTTCAAGGAAGCAGAGAAGGCCCACAAGAACTGCCTCAAGTACTTTGTTGAGACGGGGGATCACCCAGGTGTTGCCAGGACCTCGAACAATCTGGGAGTCCTGAGCATCTCAAAGGAGGAATTTGGAGCCGGTGCAGACTACTTCGAGAAGGCGATAGAATCGTGTCGCGCGATGAAGAATCGTTCCGTGCTGAGTATCGCATTGGTGAACGCAGGCCATTGCTACGCCAAGCTCGGCGACGTGGGAAGGGCGATTGCCCGGACAGACGAGTCGGTAACAATATCGAAGGAGTTCAATGACCTGAATCAGCTTGCACATTCGTACATGATCTATGGACTCATCGAATTCCACAACTCTAATCTCGAGGAGGCCTTCAAGTGGTTCGAGAAGAGCATCCGAACAGCGATCGCGTCTGGCGTGGAAGCCACATTGGCCGGATGCTATTACGAATATGGCATAGCACTCATTGAGGCGACGGCGGACCTCCGCCTTGCAAAGAAACTCCTGAAGAAGGCGTCTAATCTATTCCGAGACCTAGGAAATGCCGACCGCGCAATTCTGGCCGATATGAGACTCGCGGCACTGTGAAGAATGGCGGGCGACGACGGCTGAAGTCTGGGTGGGGACGTTAGGTGTATCGGTTTGAAACGTCACCCATTTCGAGTTTCCCGAATTCAGTGCCAGGCGTAGACGCCACCGGACTTCGTTACGACGTCGGACACGGAGTTCATTGCTATCTGGATGCTGTGCCAGGCATAGACGCCCCCATTTGGCGAAACGCCGACAATCATCAGGGCGGCTGTCATTCCCAATGCTAGCACTCCAGCTGCAATAATCCAAATCTTCCTCAGGTTTTCACCCCCTCCGTCTGCTCTGAAGCGCCAACCCTCTATTTGTAGGGTTCGAATTGGTTCGCATTTCCCGGCGAAAAGACAGCCACCTGTTTAGCATAGCGTCGGTGGGAGGTCAATGATGGCACGATTATCAGTTTCGGGCAAAACTCTTAGCCTAGTGGAATAATCCCACACAATAGAGGCAATCGAAGCGAACAGCCGATGCAGCGAAAGGAGAATCCGAATATGGCAGCAACGAAACAGAAACCAACAGTCTATGCGTTGAGCACGTGCCCGTACTGCAAGCGAACCAGGCGCTTCCTGGATGAGCACAAGATATCCTACGAATGCATAGAGGTCGACCTGCTCGATGACAAGGCGCAGGACGAGGTCATGGAAAAGGTCGAGAAGCTCACGGGCAAAAGGGTGTTCCCAGTCGTCGTCGTAGGTGGAGAGGTAATCGTCGGTCACGACGAGACCAAGCTGAAGAAGGCATTTCATCTATGATCGGTCCAAAGGTCGAGAGGGTCTACTGTCCAGTCTGCCTCGCGAAGTTCAAGCACGATCCCAGTTGGAAAGAGGGGGACGTAGTCATCTGCCCGATATGCGGGCAGAAGCTGAAGCTCGAGCGCAAGCCTGAGGGTTGGACCGGCGCCAGGGTCGACCGAGGGCTGGACAAGGAGATAAGGGAAAGGGCGGACGAGTTCGCCAGGATCAGAGGCTATGTCTTCAATGACATGAAGGAGGAAGTCCTGGAGGGACTCATAGGGAAGAACAAGAGGTTCAAGGATTTCTACTGTCCCTGCCGGATGATGCACGTTCCGGAGTACCAGTGCCCGTGCAAACCCACGAGGGCTGGGGACGTCGATGTGAACGGGAAATGCTACTGCGGTTTCTTCTGGAGGATGGACGCGGTACCCAATCCCGTGCCGCCACCGCCGCGCGCGGGCAGGTAGGCACGAAGACCTCACAACCCGTGCCAACCCTATAAACTGGCTCTATAAGAAGGATCACCAGAGTCCTTCCCATTCACAGGACGTCCTTATCAAAAGAGAGAAATACAGAACAAGGGCATCAAACAGGTCGTGGAAGAGGACACTCTAGAAAAGACCCTTGAGATCAGCGCCTCCATCCTCAGCTCGCTGGACATCGACACCATCATCAGGAAGGTAGTCGACAGCGTCACGGACGAGTTCGGATTCGAAGCCTGCGACGTGTTCATTCTTGACGAGGAACATGACAACTTCACAGTGAGGGCCACCAAGGGCTACCCACAAGTGTTGTCGGACCGGGTCTCGGGGATGGCGATGGCCAGACAGACCGTCGAGAAAAACATCGCTGAATCCAAGAAGCTCGGGAAGTTCACCTATATCTACATGGCCAGTAAGGAGACCACCGCGGCCGATTACTACGGCGTCCTGCACCCTGAGAAGATTAAAAACAAGAGGGCGCACCCCGATGATTGGCATGAGCTAGACGTGCTCTATGTGCTGTTCGAGGACGCGGAAGGGCGGATCCTCGGTTTCATGGAACCCGACGGGCCGCGCAGCGGCAAGGTCCCCGATCCATCACTCGTGAGGAACCTCGAGACATTCGCTGAGCTCGTTTCCATCGCAGTGACCAACGCGAAGCTCCTGAGCGCCCTGAACCGCACGGTGAGGCTCTTCCGGGCTTTGCTCGAAACCACGGTCGCGATGCAGGCCCCGTCCGATCTCCCAGACACCCTGAAGACCATAGGTGAGAAGCTGAACCAGCTCGTCCCGTTCGACGAGGTGAGCGTCTACTTGGTGGATTGGAACAAGAACCTGTTGAAGCCGATCTACGCCCAGGGACAATACTCGGATGAGGTGATGTCCGATACAGGGCCGATCTCGGGGCTGGCCGGGGACGTCGCGAGGACGGGCAAGGTCGACATCGTCGAGGATTCCGTGGACGACCCGAGGGTAGAGGATATCCCGGGGCTCGAGGAAATCGAGGTGCGCCAGACGATCATGGCAATCCCACTCAAGGGCAAGAGCGGTATCGTCGAGGGAGTACTGGAGCTCTACAGGGACAAGAGCAGGAAGTTCACGGATATCGAATGGGCTGTGGCTGAACCGTTCGCATTGCACGCCGCGATGGCCCTTGAGAACGCGAAGCTCAGGGATGAGCTAAAGCAGAACTTGGAGGCGGCGCAGAAGTCCTTCGAGGACATGAAGGACTTGGACATGATGAAGGACAGCCTCGTCGATACCATCTCGCATGAGCTCAGGACCCCGCTGACGATGCTCATGGGATACCTCGAGATGCTCTCGTCTGGCATGTATGGCGACGTCACTCCCAAGATGAACGAGAAGTTCAACAACATGCTCGAGCAGGTGAAGAGGATCAACGTGCTCGTCTCGACGATGCTCGAGATGTCCAGGTTGCAGAACAAGACGCTCAAGCTCGACTTCGGGAAGGTCAACCTGGCGATGGTCACGCGGGAGGTCCTGTCGGAGCTAGAGCCTGACATAAAGGAGAAGGGGCACACCCTGTCGGTCCTGTTCGGGAACGACCTGCCCATAGTGGAGGCTGACAGGATGAGGATGCATGACGTCATAGCGAACCTGGTCAGCAATGCGATCAAGTACACAGACCATGGGGGCAAGATCGTCATCGGGGCGGACATCCTGAACGGCAGGGTCCACATGTGGGTGAAGGACAATGGCATTGGCATATCGAATGAGGAACAGCCGAAGCTGTTCGACCGGTTCTTCCTAGCGGACGCCGGGCTAACGAGGGGCGACAACCGCGTCGGCATAGGCCTCTATACTAGCAGGGAGGTCGTCAAGAGGCATGGAGGGGAGATGTGGTTCGAGAGCAAGAAAGGCGAGGGTAGCACTTTCCACTTCGCCATACCCTTCAAGCGCCCTGACCCTGATATGCATCCTTTTGAGCAAATTCGCGTCAATCCGACTTTCAAGTAGCGCTTTTCTAAATGAAACAAGAGAATAGATGAAAAGGGTTTCTGAAGACCTCGATCCAGTCCGTCACAACTCGCAGTAGAGCTTCTCGAACGTCTCGGGGTCTGGCCACGACGGGTCTTCCATGAGGTACTTGTGCATGGCCTTCGCGGCCCTCTTGCCGTCCCCCATCGCGAGGATGACGGTAGCGGCGCCTGATGCGATGTCGCCTCCCGCGAACACGCCCTTCTTCGAGGTCCTGCCTTCGGGATCCACTCCGATCGTGCCCTCCTTCTTCGTCTTCAGATCGGGCGTCGTCATCGGGACCAGCGGGTTCGGGCTCTGACCTATCGCGATGAGCACTGTCTGCGCATCAATCAGGAACTCGGAGCCTGGGATCTTGAGCGGCCTTCTCCGTCCGGACGCGTCCGGCTCGCCCAGCTGCATCCTGATGGCCTTGACCTGCTTGACGTTCCCGCACTCGTCTCCTATGAACTCGAGGGGCGCGGCCAGCAGCTCGAAATGGACACCTTCCTCGTGCGCGTGGTGTACCTCCTCCTTCCTCGCAGGCAGCTCGGCCTCCGACCTTCTGTAGAGGATGACCGACCGCTTGGTGCCCAGTCTCAGGGAGGTCCTCGCGCAGTCCATGGCGACGTTCCCGCCACCGATCGTGACGACCGTGTCGCCCACCCTGACCGGCGTGTCGTACTCCGGGAACTTGTAACCCTTCATCAGGTTGACTCTTGTGAGATACTCGTTGGCCGACATGATCCCGTTCAGGTTCTCGCCTTGGAGGTTCGTCCAGTCCGGCAGGCCAGCGCCTGTTCCGACGAAGACTGCATCGTAGTCGTGCAGCAGCTCATCGACCGTGTCGAGCTTGCCTATCACGTAGTCGTTGTGAATCTCGACGCCCATCCGCTTGATGTAATCCACTTCCGCCCTGACGATCTCCTTCGGGAGCCTGAACTCGGGGATGCCGTAGATCAGGACGCCGCCACAGTATTGCAGGGCCTCGAAGACCGTGACCTTGTGACCGAGCCGCGCCATCTCGCCGGCGACCGTGAGTCCAGCAGGTCCACCGCCTACGATTGCCACCTTCTTCCCTGTGGGCGGGGGGACCTCTATCTTCCCGGTCTTGCCCTGCTTCCTCTCCCAATCGGCGAGGAACCTCTCGAGCCTTCCGATCCCGACCGGCTCGTTCTTCTTCCCCACTATGCAGTTCCCCTCGCACTGGTTCTCGTAT
>JBGOXV010000101.1:0-6252 GCA_041479325.1 Thermoplasmata archaeon | reverse complement strand
CGACGGATATGTGCTTGCCGCACTTCTGTGCCAGCCATACGACGTACCCGTCCAGCTCCGTCTCCTTCACGAACCTGAGGTTGGACCTTATCGAGCCGTACTTCCTGTGATATATGAAGAATGGGACATCGACGCCGTCGCAGGAGCAGTCCTCGACGCTCGGGTCCAACATCATGACGTTGATGACGCCGTAGCCGATGAAGTCCCTGATGACGTAGTACATCACTTTCTCCTTGGAGGCTGGGTTCAGGCTGATCCCGAGCTGCACCATGAGCCTCTCGACTATCCTCCGGAGGTACTTCTCCTTCTCCTCGGGGGCGGACTCGGTCATCTTCTCGACGGACGCCACGAGCGTCTCCTTCAGGAGCGTGAGCACGTCCTTCTCGTCCTCGGACAGCTTCGGCTCGATGACCTCATAGAGGTACTCATTGGCCTTGTTGTCGTACTTGATCCTGACATAGGCGTAGTTCTGCTTGATCGGGATCAGCTCGACCTCGTCCACGTTCGGTTCCGAGATCTTGGGCACGTCGGTGATGTGGCTCAGGTCCACTGACGCCTCGCTCTTCGTGAGGGTCACCAGCAACGGCTTCGGCTTGAGCTTCAGGAGGAAGCCGTAGTATGCCGACATAAAGCCCGGGCCTTTCTTCTTCGGGGCCTCCGCCACTTCTGGAGCAGGCTGTTCCTCCTGCATCTTCGGTTGCTCTGTCTCTGTCATCTCACATCATCATCCTATCAATCTGAGCGATGCGAACCCGGCCAGGAGCATGATGAAACTGTGTCTCATCCCGATCGGAATGCTCCCGTTCTGGATGACCCCTGCCAGGATGCCATCTCCTATCGCGTGGACGAGCACCGAGAGGAGGAATATGAAGCTGATCGTCGGGATCACGTCGACATGGATCGTCACGCCAGGGATCTGACCAACGCCTGCCTTCTCAGCCGCGGCGCTGACCTGCTTGCCCGCCTGTTCCATCTTCGGAAGGAACTGCCCCTGCAGAATGAGGATCGTGGCGATGAACACGAAGAACGAGATGTAGATGACGAGGACGTAGGTCTGCATGGTCAGTCCTCGCTCCTGCTCCGTCAGGATGGTCTCCTTGGCGTCGTGTGAGACCATGGTCAGGACATCTGCGACATTGCCGCCAGCGTCATTCGCCTTCATGATGATGGACGCCATCCTGGTGACCAGCGGGGTCTTGACACGCTCGGAGAACAGCCTGATCGCCTCCGAGGCCGGGACCCCCCACTCTATCTGCGCTGCCATCTTCTGGATCTCGGGGGTCAGCCGGCCGTACCTTCCGGCCGAAGCGATGACGATGGCGTCCGCGAGCGTCATGCCGAACCTGCCGGCCTCGGCGACGTCTCTAAGGAAGTCAGGGAGTCTCGTCTCTATCTCGTGAATGCGCGCCTGCTTGGAGCTTATGTAGAATCCGTACGGGCCAAAGATAGCCATCATGGCGAATATGACGTAGTCAATGGGCTTGAAGGGAAGGGGTGCGCTTCCCAGTTGCCTGATGACTGCCAGGAATGCAAACACTGCCACCATTGCCGCCGTCGCGCCGATGACCAGCTTCGTCTTGTCCCCCTTGTCTGTGCTGAGGATCTTCTTGATGGCGTTCCCTCTCTCCTTGTCGGTCATGTTCTTCTGGACCGTATCCATCACATTGCACTCTCCTTAGACATGTTCCAGATGACGAAAATGAATCCGAACTGCGAGATCGGGATCATCCCGAGGACTATGAGGTAAAGCATCATGACCATGAACCCTGGGTCTCCGCCCCCGACGACCGCCATGATGGCAAGGATGAGCACAAGGAACAGCGGGAACGCGACCACGACAGTGACGAAGGACTCCGCCAGCATTCCAAGTGTCTCCATCTGTGACTTGAGCGCGAGCTTGTTCTCCTTGGCATATTCGTCGGCCTTTAGCAGGAAGTACGGCTTGAGCTGCCCGCCGGAGGTCGAAGTGGTGATGACGCCCTGGAGGAAGTCCTGGAACTTGGTCGATGGCGACCTCTTGGCCGCCTTCTTGATGGCGGTCAGTATGTCAGATCCCAGCAGCTCCGTGTCCCTCGTGATCCACGCCGCCTCATGGCTGATCTCCCCGTAGGCCTTCTGCCTCGAGAGCTCCTTGAATATCACATCGATGTTGACATCGGCCGAGGCCATCGCCGATATGAAGCTCATCGCTGCGGCGATCCTCTTGTCGATGTCCCTTCCCCGGCTCTTGGCCTTCCCCGCGGGCGATCCCTTGAGCATCATAAGGGCCATTACTGGCAGGAGCACGCTCGCGAGCACGGCCACGAGAATCCTCATTATGATCCCCACGCCCATCAGCCCGAACAGGACGACGCCCACGACAATCCCTATGACGACTCCGACGATTGCGGTCACGATCGTGGCCATGTACACATAGGCCAGATACTCCTCGGGCCTGATCTTCATGTGCGCCTTGAGGAGGGAATCGTCCAGCAGCTGGAGGGAGTTGGTCTTGGTCTTGGCGTATCTGCCCATCGTCCTCCACGAGAGGTCCTGAAACTTGGTGAGCTTGATGTAGTCGGGGACGGCACCCTTCTCGAGCTTGACCGCGTGCGGACCCATTGTCTCGCCCACGCGGGACATCTTGGTCTTGAGGTACTCCGACTTCTTGACCTCGACGTTCCTGAACGCATTGTCGATCTCAGGCAGCCACCTCACCTCCAGCAACGAGCGGTTGCACAGGCTTCAGCTGGCCGTAGAGATCCTTCCTGACCATCTCCGCGGTGCCCTTCGGCTCCTTGTAATACTCTCTGATCAGGGACCAGATGTCGTGGTGATCGGTCAAGTCCTTGGCGACCATGTACTTCACGATGTCTACCCTGCGCTCGAACTCCTGGAGGAGCTCCTCGTGCGTGAGGTTCTTCATCTCCATGATCTTGTCGAACAGGAAGCTGTGGCCTTTGAAGATGAACTTGTCAGTCGCCTGGTCCCACTCGTAGACGGTATTGCTGATCAGCTCGTTGGTCTCGGGCTCGAAACCCACTATCTCCACGAGCTGCTTTATCCGCCTGACCATGTCGACGCCCACCCTCGCATGGGTCTGGATGATGACGGTCCTCAGCGCCGTGAGCAGTATCCTCGGACAGTTGATTGGAGGGTTCTCCAGCCTGTTCACCATGCCCTTCACAGAGTCCGCGTGCATCGTCGAGAATGTCGTGTGACCGGTAGCCATCGCTTGGAACATCGTGTAGGTCTCCTTGCCTCTGACCTCACCCACGATGATGTAGTTGGGTCTCTGCCTCAACGCGGCCCTCACGAGGTCGTACATGTCGATCTCGCCAGCGGCCTTGCCATCGACCCCTCGCTCGCCTACGCCTGATCGCGTGGTGCCGGGGATCCAGTTCTCGTGGGGCAGGTTGATCTCCCTTGTGTCCTCCATCGTGACGACCTTCGCGCCGGGAGGGATGAAAAGGGCCATCGCGTTCAGCGTCGCCGTCTTCCCGCTCGCAGTCCCGCCGCAGATGATCGCCGACTCGCCGTGCTCGACGCTGAGCCACAAATAGGCGACGATCTCCGGCGATGCAGTGCCGTATTTTATCAGTTCGACTGGCGTGAAAGGTTTCTCCTTGAACCGCCTGATCGTGAAAGAGGCACCTCTGGTCGTGACCTCTCGGGCATATGTCGCCTGGACTCTGTGCCCCTCGGGCGTGGTTCCGTCCAGGATCGGGTTAGAGACCGACAGCTGCTTCCCGCACCTCTGGCCCAGGTTGATGACGAACGAGTTCAGCGTGGCCTCGTCGTTGAAGACGATGTTCGTCTTGATCGACTCGAACTTGTTGTGGAACGTGAACAATGGTATGCCGACGCCATCGCACGATATGTCTTCGATGCGATTGTCGTTCATGAGCGCGTCTATGGGCCCGAATCCCACGAAGTCCCTTGCGAGATAGTAGGTGATCTTGTCTTTCGCGATGGGCTCGATGCTCATTCCCCTGGACTTGATGAAGCTCTCGACGCTCTTTATGAGGTAGGTCCTCTTGTCCATGACCGTGAGCTTCTCCCACTCGTAGTCGAGGGTCTTCTCGAGAGTCTCCTTGAACAGTGTGAGAAGCTCCTCCTCGTCCTCCTTTAGTTTGGGCTCTATGACATTCATGATGAACTCGCTCGTGGCCCGGTTGTAGGTCGCCTGGATGTAGCTGTAGGGTTCGGTCACGCTGTAGAACCCGATCTCCTCGATGTTCGTGTCGGTTATAGGAGGTATCTCTGTGTAAACGGAGCCTCTGCCTTGGCTCCAGTCGCGCCGCCTCGCAGCCGCCCCCCTGGGCATCTTGATCGAAATCGGGGTCGACTTGAGCTTGCTGACCACTCCTATCCAACCCTGATAGAGCCTTGCTCCAAGTGGCAGGCGCGCGGCCTTGACCGGCACTTCGTGCTTCGTCTTTGATACGGCTTCAGCCATTGTTTCACTCCTAGGTTCTCATTAGCTCGCCGATGTCCATGTTCACATTGGCGTGCGTGTGATCGAACGCCTTGACGTGGTCTATTATCACTGTAACGACGTAGTAGTTCCTGGATTTGTCAGCAGGGAAGGGCTGCTTGAGGACCTTGGTGATGTTATAGCCATGTCCTGGGGACATGCCCGCGGTCCCGTTGAGCACGTTGTTGAAGTAGTTCGCCCAGGCGATGCCGTGCTGGGAGGTGATGGTGAAGGTCAGAGCTGACCCCCCGCTGTTGTTGTTGTCGTACTCGGTCGAGTCGGCGAACTGCAGGTTGGCGTTGACCCCCTTCGATCCGGTCCCGCCCACCGTCTTGTTCTGACCCTGGAGCGTGATCTGCGTCAGCATGACGACGATGTTGGACGACGCACCGCTCCCCACGTTCTTAGCCAGGAACTGCGGCCCAGCGATCACGACCTCCCCGTCCGACTGGTTCAGTATCACGGCTCCGTTCTCGTAGATGAGCTTCTCCTCAACGTAATACCTGTTTGGACAATAGAGCTCGAGAGAGCCGCCAGAAGCCCCGTCGTTGCTATTGTTCAGAACCCTCGAAGTCCCGCCAGCCTGTGTGTACGTGTACGATACATTGAACATAGGTCTCACGTTGATCGAGTGTGGGGTGAGCGTGAGGATGCCTGCCGTTGATGCGGCGAACACCGGTACGCCTGGTGCGCTCAGTGTCACGGGGATGAATATCGAAGATGGTGCAATCAGGCTGTTGGCGTAGTTGGAGATCGAGATGTCGATGCTCGACTTCAGCGTCGTGAACTGCCCGATGGCATCGGACATGTGAGTGCTCTCGTTGTCGCTCATCCAAACGGGGAGGAATTGATTGGTGAACATCCCAAGGAAAGTCAAGAACACGAGTAGGGACATTATTGTCCCGATTGTCGCCGAGACGCCCTCGTCGTCCCAACGCTGCTTCTTCTTGATCGTCGTTCCGGTCGATTGTACAGAATAGTTCGCGTGCTGGGGGGACAAGTTCATCCTACCACCAAAGAGGGGGATTTGAAGCAACCTTATCAGCGATTGAATGATATTTAATACTGTCGTTTTTGCTATCGAGTGGTATACGATTGTGGATTGACTAAAAATCGCTGAAAACCGCGATGATTTGAGGACACGTTCCCGGTCCTGCCAATCGGTCCTAATCCTGTCCTCTAGATTCGAGGCTCTCGTCATCAGTCGAGGTCGCGGATCGCAAGCCCCGCTTCGCCAAGGTTTAATATAAGCCTGCGCGTAACTGCCCATCGGCCCCATCTGCCGTGGTAACTCAGCTGGGAGAGTGCAAGACTGAAGATCTTGAAGTCGCCGGTTCAAGTCCGGCCCGCGGCACCATCACCTTCTCCAATGTCGATTAGTTCTGCAGCCAAGACACCTGAACCCACATTCAGGGCATACTTTATATTGCATAGATGCGGTTGAAGCGCACACGTGCGCGCGCGGAGTTGAACGGCATGTCGATAAAATCGTTTGAGCTCATATCGATGGAGGCCAAGCGCTACTCCAAGCTCGGGGAGAGGATCCCGCACCTTCGGGTGGACCACAACACGACGGTCACGAACATAACGGCAACCACCGAAAAGGAAGCGCAGATGGACTTCAGGTTCACCGTGAACTATGTCGGCGTCGGCATGATCAAGATCGAGGGCAAGGTGGTCTGGGACGGGGAGGCCAAGACCTTGGCAGCTCAGTGGTCGCAGACGAACGCCCTTCCGAACGACGTTTTCAACCCGCTGCTCGCGGCGATATGGGCGAATTGCATGCCATCCGCAGT
>JBGOXV010000100.1:0-6351 GCA_041479325.1 Thermoplasmata archaeon | reverse complement strand
GTCCTCGTCCGGCGAAGGCACTGACTTGCAGTTGATCATCAGGCCCTTGCTCATCGCCTTGCCATCGACGCCCCAGACCTTGCCGATCTCCTCCGGCGTGATCCGGTAGCGTGGCACATAAGCTCCATAACTGACTATCCCGACTTTCATAATCCAATCCCTTCCCTCTAGCCCAGCGATTGAAGATTGTCTACAAGCTCCGCCACTGCCAGCTGCGTCCTCACGAGCGGTATGCCCTCCAACTCGGCGAGCCGTATCGCGAGCTCGTCGACCTGCTCCGGCTTCTGGTAGACGACGAGTGCGGGCTTGAGCGGATGCGCGCGGATGGCAATCATCGGCGACCGACCGAACCTGACGCCCGTGAATATGAGCGCTCTCTGGCTGCTCCATCCGTAAATCTTGAGATAATCGAACGAGCTCAACGACGTGATCGCCCTCACGCTATCAATGACTGTGTAGCCGTGAATGTGCTTCTCTAGGGACATCGCGGGCGTGAGATTCTCTCCCTTGATCTTCGCGACGAGGTCGGATGCAAGCACTTCAACGGCGAATTCCTTGATCGAGATGATCGAATCCGTCTTCGCAGTGAGTGAATACTGTTTCAGGATGTTGCTGCCGGTCTTCTCGTCTATCTCGAGAAACGCATCCACGATCTTCCGGACGGTCACGATCCCTGGAGATTTCCTCCTTCCCGCTTCGTAATCGCTGATGACGGACGGCGACACGCCGAGATGACGGGAGAGTTCCTGCTGTGAGATCTTGAACTGCTCCCTCCATTTTCTGATCGTCTTGCCGGGCTCGTCGGAGAGACAAATCTCCCCTGCGATCTTCTCCCTCACCTGGTCCCGCATGAGCGCAAAAGAATTTCCGCGCTACTTATAGTTGTCGTATTCCAATTACGGCAATAGACGATTGACACTGGCTAGCAAAGAGCACTCGGTTTCTCCTCGTTTCTGGGTGGTGAATCCGCAGAGTCGTGAAGGGGTCAAACTGTATCCGTGAGGGTACTCCGCTGATTCGGCAATAGCGAATGCACTAGAATTAATATCGAGCCTCGCTATCCCTCACACGCACGACACCATGGGGTAGTGGTCTAGCTTGGTATGATCCGTGGTTCGGGACCACGTGACCGTCGGTTCAAATCCGGCCTACCCCACTTTCGATTTACTGGCTATTTTCTAATCAGGGAGGATTGGAATTCGAGGAGAATGCACCAAACCTCTTCCTTTTTCACTCCCAAGGAACACCTTCCACCTTGCATGGCGGCCCTTCCCGTGCCCCTAACCTCTGAATCACCCTGACCTAGTCTCGGCGGAGTTCAACGAAGAGGTCACGCAACACGAAACGCTTGCAGTTCCTGGGGTCAACCAGCAACACAATCCTTTTGTGACTTGCTAGAGGGATCTTCTCAGGAAGGAGGATGGAGACCGATCTCTCCAAATGCTGGCCTTGGTACTCATAGGACAGCCTCAGACGCGCGCGCCGGCTCCCTCTCCAAGGTCCATGAACGGTCTTGTGACCCAGAACGTGCGCAGTGACCTCGTTGCCATGTGCAACGATCCCTCTGACAGAAAGGATGCGTGAGATCGTCAACGCACCTGGCACGCCAATCATCAACGCAGAGACCAGCGCATATCGAACAATCGCCGAGGATCTGATCCCATTGAGGAGCAACATGGCTGAGAGCACGAGGCACATGAAGAGGGTCATGATTCCGTCCTCTGTCTTGGAATCTACACCGACGATTCTGCGTACGGAACCTTCTCGGACCAAATCCTGGGTAGAAACGGTCTCAAGATCGCGCTGCTTCTTGCCAACCCCTGCTACCATCAGCCTGGTGAACTCCTCATCGCTCATCGTGGCACCCTTGGATGCGATTGTTGCGTTCAGCGCCGCCACCTTGAACTGCCTTTCGATTGCCTTTCCGAGTAAAAGTCTCGTCTTGAGCCCCTTCTTGTATGGGGAGAGCCGTTCGCCCGTTTCTTCCGTGGCATTCGCTATCAGGGCTCGAATGGACTTGGGCCACGTTAGCATCCCGGATCTGAGTATCATCCTCTCCTTTCCACTCGGCTCCCGAACCCAGATCTTGAGCATTTCCAGGGCCTGTGGGGCGACCAGGACCCTTGAGATATCCGAGGTTGGTACACGGAATGACTCCCCCGAGTCCGGAGTCACAAATCCACCGTTCAGCTCGTCCTGCGACGGCATCCGGTCATCAGAACCCGAGCCCGCGATGACGAGCGCTTCCTTGGTGAGGATAACGATCGGGTTTCCGAAGACGGGTGATTTCGAGTTGGGCCCGCAGTCCAGGCAAAGCATCAGCCCTTCCGGCCAGAGATCATCCTCTCTGACTGGACTTGGAGATTCACCGCTTTGGAGTATCCTAGGCGGGACTCTGTTCGGGTCAGGCAGGGGAGCTGAGGACAAGTAGGCTGAGAAGTGGCGCGAATATCTGCGATGGGACGTCGCATACAACCAGCTGACAACATAGGCTGCGGAAGCGAATATGAAGACCAGCAGCGAGAGCAATGCGATCGAGTCTTCTGGCTCCTTTCCTGTGTCTCCAGCAATCGAGGCACTGTAGACGAAGGTCAGGAAGGTGGCAGCAAGAAACGTTGCGAATGCCAGTTTTCTCCGGAGTCCCACGGTCCTCCCAATTCTGATTCCAGGTTAATATCTTTCTCAGGCTCTTAGTATGGTCTCTTCCACTGGACCCGATTCACTTGGTTTTTGGTAATACCAGGCTGCAGCACACTATAAAACATGGTACACTCCTCTGGGCTCATGGCATGAATGGTCTGGCAATCTCAAAGAGAGTAAATGCTTATGCAAGCGCACCTGAGAATCTCTATTTCAAGGAGGGCAAGCTGAGACTATGCGTGGCACTTCTTATATTCGCGGTCCTTTCGAGCATACTTGCTGGCTATGTGTTCGAAAGATACGGATCAACCCAGTCAGGCAACGGGCTGATGGCGAGCGTCCTTTTTGTTATTTACTTCGCAATTGGTTTTCCTGCCTTCATATTTGTGGAGATGGGACGTTTTGAAAACCCGCGAGGAACAGTTGTGAGAAGAACCGCTGTGATCAACATGCTGTGGTTCTCTTCGATCTTGGCACTGCTGTTCGTGGTCCCCTTCCTGCTTCCAACTACAGGAGGGTGGGTGTACTTTACTGGCATTGCCGGCGTGCTGTACGGGACTGGTATCACATTCTTGATACTCTATATCAAAGTCAGGAGGGCCGTTCCTCCTGAACGAAATTGGAGTCTGCCGATTGCGGCAGAGAGCCTCTGGCCTGAGGGACAACTTCTTCAACTGAGGAACTTCGTGAACGGTTCGACAGCCATCGTGGTGCTCACAAAGGAGGAGTTGCACATCGGCGAGGAAAGTAGACCGATGAAGATTTCCGAAGAGATGGCTGCAATTGACGGCGTTGCGAATTTCGGTGGTTACGCCTTCTATCCTGGCAAAATCGTTCACTTGGTAAGTCTGAGACCCTCAGAGGTCTCCAAGGTAACAATCAATCCAGGCTCTCTGTATTCAACATTCGGGATTTGGACTGAGAACTCTGGAGACCAGGGGAAGCGAGTATTCCGCGGAAACAGGTTCGATAATCCCTTCGCCATCTCAGCGTTGGCTCTGAAAGATATGCAGCAGCGCATCCTAGACCCAAGAGAGTCAATCAGAAGACATGCAAGGAGAATCGCAACTGCGATGATCGAGAAGCAGCTCAGAGCGGCGGCGCCACAGGCCGATTTTGTCGTGAACGCAAGGACCCGAATGTCAGATCAGGAATTGATGCGGCTCGTGAAATAAGGGCAGTCATTGGATTCTCTCCTTTTGCTCTCCTTTCCCTGCGGTCTTTCGGGGACAGCGGCCTACCCCACTTTCGACTTTCTGCCTCTCTTCTAATCAGCGAGAATCAAGCATCGAAGGGATGAACCATGTTCTTAACCTTCTCTCACTGCAGGCGGACCTCAATGTGGGACGGCCCCTCTCACGCGGGGAAACCTGCTCCACGAGCAGTAATATCCCCGTTCGCCCTTGACGATTCAATGAGACCACCTCCTTTCAGCCCTGGAGACAATGAGCAGGTGAAAGAATGAGGAGCAAGAAAGAGATCTCAAGTAAGCTAGCAGGAACAGAAAGTGAAGGCACCGTTAGGCTGAATCTGGGCTGTGGACGCGACATCAGGGACGGGTGCGTCAATATCGACCACGAGTCAGGACCGGGAGTCGACCTGCAAATGGACATCTCTCAGGTGCCGATGCCATTCGCTGACAACTCAGTGGACAGCGTCCTTTGTTCTCACGTGCTTGAGCATGTTCTGGATTGGGAGAAAGTGGTGATTGACGTCTATCGGATGATGAAACCAGGTGGCGTGTTCGAGCTGCGCGTGCCCTATGGGTTCGCACCGCGCGCATGGCATCGGGCGTATTTCGACGAGCGCACGATGGACCTATTCACCGCCGAGGATCGGGAGGAGGTCAGTTCGAACGACACCGTGTTGGATTTTGAAGTACTGAGTGTAAAGGTTTCAAGGCGGTTCCCGATGCGGTATCACTTGAACAAGTATCTACATCTCAACCTGCCCTACAACTCCAGGATAGGCCGACCTTGGGAGATATGCTGGATGCTGAGGAAACCCGCGCGGAACGGATGACGATCGGAAGCATCAAAGGATTCATCATCAGGTCCTGTAGTAGGTGTGCCAGGTATGAACAGACTCAAGACATTTAAGAAATTCCCGAGGTTGGAGACGAACCGACTTATCCTCCGGGAGGTCACAATTGCCGACGCCGAATGGTATCTCGAGCATTTCTCAAGAAAGGAGATCGTCCAAGGTCAGGGGTTTCCAGCCCCCAAGGGAATGAAGGGGGCGCGAGAGGAGCTGCAACTCTACTTCGTGGATCTATTCAAGAACAGGAACGGATTCAGATGGGGGATAGAGCTGAAGGGCGAGGGAAGCCTGATAGGATCATGTGGATACTACAAGTGGCTCAAGCCCGACGGCCGTCAGGCCGAGATCGGCTACGACCTCGATCGTCCGTACTGGGGGCAGGGCATCATGACGGAGGCCCTGACGGCCATCATAGACTTCAGTTTTCAGAAGATGAAGCTCAACCGGATCGAGCTGCTTGCCATGCCGAAGAACAAGCGGTCCTGCGGGCTCGCGGGCAAGCTGGGGTTCAAGAAAGAGGGCGTCCTCAGGGAGCATGGTTTTGATGAGAAGGGTCGGCGTGCGGACGATGTGATCTTCTCGATGCTCCGAAGAGACTGGGTCAAGAAGCGCAATGTCGTGAAGCGGACCGCGGCGCCACGTAGATGAGCTAGCACGTCGGGCAATGATTCTCCAACAGTATGGGGACGGGACTACGGTTAAGAGGGCTCGACGGAATGCCCTCGGCATCAGGTGGGGATGGATGCTCAGGACCAAGAGGGTCTACGATAGACCGGATGCGGACGATGGATACCGAGTCTTGGTCGACCGATTCTGGCCGAGGGGGCTCACCAAGGAGAGAGCTGGCGTAGACGAATGGCTGAAAGAAGCCGGCCCGAGCCACGATCTGAGGAGGTGGTTCCACGAGAATCCAGAGGAGTGGGAGGAGTTCAAGGCATCCTATAGGGAGGAGCTCAGGACAAAAGGAACTCTCCTGGACAAGATTGCCTCCAAGTCCAACAAGGCAAGGGTCACGCTGCTGTACTCGTACCATGACCCGGAGCATAACCAGGCAGTGGTCCTCAAGGAATTCCTCGAGGAGATCAAGTGCCGCCCGACCCTCGCAGCCTGAGCGAACTGGCGTCACGCGCAACTGCTTTGCCTTTGTGACTGGGACTTCTGCCCGTCTCCGAGAACCCGATGATTGAGACAAGCACGTATTTATCAACGAACGCGTTTTCCGAGCTTGAGCAGGTGTAATCTAGCTGGTTAGGATTTTGGCCTTCCAACTCTGCCAGAAAAGATGATAAAAATGGAGAGGGACGAAAGCCAACGGCCCGGGTTCAAATCCCGGCACCTGCACTTTCGTCCCACTGAGTTACGGTTTTAGCCCATCTCGCAATCTTTCAACTGCAACCTGGTCTACTCGTCCTCATTCTCTCCGAGCAAAGGAGTGTGCGCAATAGCATAGATCTCGTCGAACTGCTTCGCCTGGGCGAGCGCCATTTCCTGAACGTAGCAGTGTGGTCGGAAGTTGACCACTTTCTGATGCGCGTAGTTGTCGAAGTCATCTTCCGGTTCCCTCTCTGTCGACTTTGTCCTCAACCTTCTCAGACTCACCATTGTGTTCACCTCTATACTTCTGCGTACTCACGTGCCTCAGGAACTGCATCGATGTCGGCCTGCAAGCTC
>JBGOXV010000099.1:0-6492 GCA_041479325.1 Thermoplasmata archaeon | reverse complement strand
TCACTCAGCCTCATGATCGGCGGGGAGGCGGGATACGGGATCATGACCTCGGGCGAGATTGTGGCCCGGTGCTTCTCCAGAGGCGGACTCCATGTTCAGACGGATGTCGAGTATCCCTCCCTGATCAGGGGGGGACACAACACCTATCAGATTTGCGCGTCCGAGAAAGAGGTGTTCGGGCTCACGCGGAGGGTCGATGTCCTGATTGCGTTGGACGACCGGACGGTCAGGGAGCATCAGTCCGAGATGGCCCCTGACGGGCAAGTGCTGTTCGATCTATACGAGAAGCCGATCGACCCGAAGAAGGACTTTCCCGATCTCAAGGGTGATCTGGTCCCGGTCCCGCTCTCCGACATCGTCAAGGAGAAGATGGGAGACCAGGTAATGCGAAACACGGTCGCCATAGGCGCATGCATGGCCCTGATCGATTATCCGTTCTCCAGCTTGGAGGATGTGTTGAGGTCGACATTCGGGAAGAAGGATCCTGAGGTCGCGAACCTCAACATCGCAGCATCGAAAGCGGGCTTCGATTTCATCATGGGCAAGAGCAACTGCGGCGTGCGGAAGCGGATCGAGCCAATCCCGGGGGCACCAAAGCGCATGCTTCTCACGGGGAATGACGCCATATCCCTCGGTGCCCTCCAGGGAGGTCTGAGATGGTACTCGGCCTACCCGATGACCCCCGCATCTTCCATATTGCATTTCATGGCGGCCCACGAGAAGGACATGGGCCTGGTCGTCCGGCAGACGGAAGACGAGATTGCCGCGGCGACGATGGCAATCGGCGCCAACCATGTAGGGGTAAGGGGTATGTCCGCGACATCCGGAGGTGGGTTCTGTCTGATGACGGAGTCTATAGGACTCGCGGCGATGACGGAAACCCCCATGGTCTACGTTCTTTGTCAGAGGCCCGGGCCCAGCACCGGATTGGCAACCCGGCATGACCAAGGGGATCTCCAGTTCGCACTCGACGCCTCCCAGGGCGACTTCGTGAGGGTCGTGCTGGCACCAGGCGACCCCGCGGAGGCCTTCTATCACACATTCAACGCGCTGAACCTAGCGGAGAGATACCAGATCCCGGTGATCGTGATATCCGATAGAGTCCTATCTGAAGGCTTCAGGACCACGCTCCCGTTCGACCTCGATGGGATGGCGATAGACAGGGGGAAGCTGTTGAGCGAAGAGCAGCTCGCGAGGATCCCCGACTACAGACGATTCGAGAATACTGATGACGGGATCTCTCCCAGGTCACTGCCCGGCATGAAGGGCGGCATCTTCGTCGCTAACGGGGACGACCATTACGAGACGGGTGAGACGAACGAGGACCCTGATATCAGGACCACTATGATGGACAAACGTTTCAAGAAACTTACCAAGCTAGTCGACGAAATCCCTGGACCGAAGATGTATGGGCCTGCAGATGCGGACGCGACCCTCGTGACCTGGGGCTCGTCCAAGGGCCCGTGCATGGCCGCTATGAACGCCCTGAAGGAGAAGGGAAGAGCTGTCAACCTCCTGCACTTCATCTATCTGAAGCCTTTCCCGAGACGCCTGGCCGTGGAGCAGCTCAAGAAGGCCAGACTGACCATAGGCGTCGAGTGCAACCGGACCTCGCAGCTGGACAGGCTGCTAAGGGAGGAGCTCAAGCTCGGGCTCGACAGGAAGATCAGGAAGTACGATGGCCGTCCGATATTCACCGAATGGCTCGTCGAGAAGGTTGAGGAGGCGATGAGATGACCTCTGTGGATGAACTCAGGTCAGCAACGATACCCGATTGGTGCCCGGGTTGCGGCGATTACGCGATCGTGATGTCCGTGAAGGCAGCCATCGCGGAGCTCGGTCTCGACCCGAAAGATGTCCTCATCGTCAGCGGCATCGGATGTTCGTCGAAGCTCCCTCACTACGTCCAGACCTACGGTTTCCATGGCATCCATGGTAGACCGCTGCCCATCGCCACGGGCGCGAAGCTCGCGAATCAAGGGCTAAAGGTGATAGTCATCAGCGGGGACGGTGACTGCTATGGCATAGGCATGTCCCATTTCATTCACGCCGTCAGGAGAAACGTGGATCTGGCGCTGGTCGTGCATGACAACCAGATCTATGGGTTGACGACTGGCCAGACATCCCCGACGAGCGACTTCGGCTTCAAGACTAAGACGACCCCTGGCGGGTCTATCGAGAACGCGGTCAGACCCCTATCATTGGCGATCGCTGCGGGCGGCACGTTCGTGTCCAGAGGGTTCGCAGGCAGTCCGAAGCATCTCACGGGTCTGATCAAGGAGGCTATCCAGCACCGAGGAACCGGGTTTGTGGATGTGCTCCAGCCGTGTGTCACTTTCAACAGGGTCAACACCTATGCATGGTACAGGGAGAAGGTATACGACCTGGCCCAGACCGGCTACCAACCGACGGACCGGGCGGCCGCGGCTGAGAAGGCGAGGGAGTGGAGCGACAAGATCCCGCTAGGTGTATTGTTCAAGGAGGAGAAGCCGGTATATGGTGACCTGATGCCCGCGCTGCAGGCAGGCCCGCTCGTGAAGCAGCCGCTGGTGAGAGACATCAGGCCCTTGATGGAGAGGTTCATCTGAGATGGCATACGCGAATCGCATTTATTGGGAGTGAAAGAATTGCCAAGAGGCGGGTTCCAAAACGAGTTGACACTTGACAGGCTCGTCAAGAGGAAGCACGAGGAAGAGTTCCACAAGAACTACGAGGAGGCCTATGCCAAGGCACTGACGGAGCTTGGCAAGAGCTATCCGAACATCGTCGCTGGCAAAGAACAGTTCTCGAAGGACGGGGAGTTCCTGGACACATGCCCATACGCGACGACCGAGATACTGGGGAAGTTTCAAAAGGGTACGAGGGAGAACGTCGCATCGGCTGTCAAGGTCTCGTTGGCCTCCCAGCCTCAATGGGAGGCCACGAAGGTGAGGCACAGATGCTACATCTTCACGACAGCGGCCGACATCATGTCCAAGAGAAAGTACGAGTTCGCCGCTTGGCTCACGCTCGAGAACGGCAAGAACAGGTACGAGGCGATGGCGGAGGTGGACGAGGCGATCGACTTTCTCAGATACTACTCGAGTGTGCTCCAGTCGAACAAGGGATATGTGCTTGAGACCGAGGGCATACCGCCGTGCGACAAGGCGCAGAGCGTCCTCCGGCCAATCGGAGTCTTGGGCGTCATCTCTCCGTTCAATTTCCCGATCGCCATCACGACTGGCATGGTCACCGGGGCGCTGGTCACGGGGAATGCCGTCATTCTCAAGCCTGCAAGTGACACGCCGCTGATGGGTTACATGCTATTCAACGTCCTGAAGGAGGCCGGTGTCTCGACAGACGTCATGCATTTCATCACCGGACCTGGAGAGACAGTCGGCGCGGAGCTTGTGAACAACAAAGGCATAGCATCGATAGTCTTCACAGGGTCCAGGGAAGTCGGCCATTCAATAGTAAAGGCAAGCGTGGAGAACGGCAAGAGGCCACCGATACTCGAGATGGGGGGCAAGAACCCGGCCATTGTCACGGACAAGGCGGACCTGGACCTCGCAGCGGAGGGGATCGGCAGAGCGGCGTTCGGATATTCCGGACAGAAGTGCAGCGCGACCTCCAGAGCGATAGTCCAACGGTCCGTCGTGGACGAGTTCACGAAGAAGCTTCTAGCATGGTTGAAGGACAGGAGAATCGGCGATCCGTCCAAGAGGGAGACCTTCATGGGCCCCCTCATAAACGACGCCGCGATGGAGAAGTACAGGAAGGTCATGACGGCAGCCGCGAAGGACGGGAAGGTACTGACCGGGGGACACGTGCTCGAGAGCGGACCCTATACGAAGGGACGCTTCGTCGAGCCCACTATCCTGGTCCACCTGGCAAGGAACCACGAGCTCGTACTGAAAGAACTGTTCGTGCCTGTTCTGACCATACTAACCTGCGGTGACCTCAATGAAGCTCTTAGTATCGCCAACAGCGTCGAGTACGGTCTCACGGCATGCATATACAGCGAGGATCCGAAGGAGGTCCAGGAATTCTTCACGAGGATCCAAGCCGGAGTGACTTATGCGAACAGGCGCGCGGGCGCGACAACTGGTGCATTGGTCGGCGCGCAATCGTTCACTGGTTGGAAGTCGAGCGGGGTGACCGGAAAGGGTACGGGGGGTCCGTACTACCTTCTGCAGTTCCTGCAAGAGCAGAGCAGGACCGTGTGCGAGTAGAGGCGAGAATCACTGGCAGGAATGGTGCTTGATCGCACCCGTCGGACAGGCTTCCTGACACGCGCAGCATTGGATGCAGTCATCGATGTTCGGACAAGTGGTTTTCCCTTTGACGACCTCGTACACGTTCGACGGGCATACTCTGACGCATTCCCCGATACCTGTACACTTCTCGTAATCGACTTCGATCGTGACGCCGATCTTCTTGCTCTCCCACTTGCGCATGTCGGCCATTCTTACCCCGCCAGTTCGATGATGCTCGGAGAACGAAGGGGTGCCTTATTTCTTGTGCCATATGGACCGCGTGCTCAGAACAACATATTTGACCAGGAAACGGGATTCGACTTCTGGAAATGGTATGGACAACGGCAGAAATCGGCCAGTAACTGATAGTGTGGGTTCCAGAAAGAGATGGCTGAAGTCGCTGCAACTGATAATAGGCTCTGTGATAATTGGATTTGCCGCTCTTTCATTCCTCGCCGGGATGTTAGGCTATTTCCTATCAGACCAGTTTGACAGGGAGCTCAGAGAACAGGGAATCAGTCCGATGATAAGCTCAACGGGGACTTTCTTGATGATTGCGGCAATCGCTCTGTGCTTTGTTATTATTGGGGCAGTCATTGTCGCGTCGGCACTCTGGAGTGGTCGACAGCAGGGGCATACGAAACAGAGCGGATCTTCTCGAAATTCGTGACAAAGCCGAGTGCTCTCTCATCGTTCCGCTCATGTGCCTGAGGCGTTGGCGATGAAGATATGACCATCCTTCGCGTATGAACACTTATGGCCAAGTTCAAGCTTGAAATAGTCCGCCCTGAATGCATCGGTTGCGAATTGTGCTCGCAGACCTGCGCGGAGCTCTTCCAGATGGCGCCAGACGGCCTCTCGAGCCTGCCGGCGGGACACCGAGTGGGAGACAACGACGAGCTAGAACTCGACGACGTGAAATGTTCGAGGCAGGCATGCGACGAATGTCCAGTCACCTGCATTCACCTGTACGAGGACGGGGCGAAACTGATCTAGGGTACCGAAAGCTCACTTGTAGGGGTTGCCCCATTTGTCGAGGAAGAAGTTCTCCCCGATGGGCTTTCGCTCTGGCCGCGCGAACTCCCCCGCTTTCTGTTTGTCGGACAAGAGCGAGTCGTCGGCACTTGGATACCCTACGATGACTAACGTTATCACAATGTAGTCCTCTGGAATTCCGAGGAGCTGCTTCGCTTTCACAGGATCGTAGCCCGCGATCGGATGACACACAAGCCCCAGTTCCGTGGCCCTGAGCTCCATCTGACCAACCGCCAAGCCAGTTGAGAAAAGGAAATAGTCACGCTTGTCGCTCAGTTGGCAGTCCTCAGGCGGCTTTGCAGAGATCACCATGATAAGCGGCGCGCGAGTCGCCCAAACGTTGCCTTTCGAGAGGGCCGTCTTTATCGCGGGCAATCCCTCGGCCCCCATGCACAGCGTGACCCGCCAAGGCTGGTTGTTGAAGCACGACGCGGATAATCGCATCGCCTCGATGAGCGCGTCCACCTTCTCGGTCTCAAGCGGCCTTGCATCGAGAACGCGCCTGGCACGTCTGGTGCGGATCGCTTCTGCAACTTCCACCCTCTCACCTATGATGGCTCGAACGCCATTGGTGGATTTAGTCTTTCCACCTCCGACGACGAGCGTCTTCAGGCTCGGATGGTCTTACACCGTATCTCGTATCCGCTCTCCTTTCTGAGGGTGGAAACGGCTTGCAGGAGCTGGTCGACTGACTCGTGCGTTCCCGAGAACACGACATCTACTCCTTTGCTGAGAGCGCTCATCGCAGAGGCGACAGGAGCGTGGATCGTGAAGAACTCGCCGCTGGTCTTCATCAGGAGCGCCGACCCGATGGGATCTCCGGCCACTAGCAGACCAGGCGAGAACGCATCTATCCTGTCCTTCATGCGCGCGACATCGACCAACTTCGAGCCACCCTCGAGCTCTGACGGTGCCTCTACAATCAGCAGCTTGCCAAGCTCAAGATCGACTATCCCCTCGAGCTGCCCCACGAGAACATCGTCCCCCTCCTCTGCGGCTTCGAGGGCCTTGCCGGTCGAGGACGCCTTCCGTCCAGGGTATGCCATCAGCATCCCATCCTCCATCGCGAGCCCCACGGCCTGGTCCTTCAGGATGTTCTTGCCAGCGATGGCGACCGTCCTCTCTATGACGGCGATGTTCCTCAGGGTCGCATCGATGAAGTCCTTGAGACTCGTGAAGTGTTCCTGGGCAATCTGCATGCCCTTTCTAGTGGGCCTGAGGC
>JBGOXV010000098.1:0-6586 GCA_041479325.1 Thermoplasmata archaeon | reverse complement strand
CGTTGAAGACTCTGTTCCCGTTCGCAGCCGCGGCATTGCCAACTGGGCTTGGAGATACGCTCTTCCCGCCCAACTGCATGACCGGCGTCGCGAGAAACAACAGCGCGACGAGGACGGCCACGATCGCCGAGATTCTTGTGATTTTCCCTATTTCACTTGCCATTTTTTGTTCCCCCTGGTTGCTCTACTTTCCCATTGCCCTACACGAGCAGCGTGTCTCGGTCGGTATCTTTCGATTGATGATACATACTCGAAAAACCTCTCCCCGAACACGCCAACGCACGCATAGGACTGTTCGAAAACGCTAAAGCGATACCGCTATATACCCTTTTGGTTAGACGGGCGTGAGTCAGTATAGGATTTGAGAGACCCGGATCCGCGGTTGAAATCGCCTGTCAACCCTTCTTAGTAGTGTGTCTTAGTAGTGTGATATATACTACAGGGCAAGAAAGCCGTCATCTCGCGGGTCTTCCTCGAGCGCATTTTTGGTTCAATCGGACCCTAGACTCACCGCTTTCTCAGCTTCGGATTCATGATGTCATCGAGGGCGTAACCTAGCAGCGTGAATCCGAGGACGACCGCGACTATGCAGAGGCCCGGAAGGACGATCCATCCCTGCATGCCGATGTTGAATGCCTGCGCGTCGTGTGCCCTCGAGAGCATCGTCCCCCAAGTGACAGTGTTCGCGGGTCTCAGGCCCAGGAAGCTGAGTGTGGCCTCCGACAGGATCGAGACTGCGACCGTGAGAATCGTGTTGGCGAACACCAACGGGAAGGCGTTAGGCATGATGTGTCGTCTGATGATTGCCAGGTCCGATGCGCCGATGGCCTTGGCACGCTCGACGAACTGGCGTTCTTTCAAGGAGAGCACCTGGGCCCTGACCATCCTCGCTGTCGTCGACCAGCCGGTCAACCCGATGATGAGGATGATCCCCGTCAGGTCGATCACCTTGAGCATGGCGGCCACGACTATCATCAGAACGAGCCATGGGATGGACAGCATGACATCGTTCGCTCGCATTATCACCTCATCCTTCCACCCTCCGACGTAGCCTGAGTACAGGCCCACGACGGCCCCGAGCACGGAAGCGATTATCGCGGAGAATATCCCGACTATCATCGATGTCCTCGCGCCGTACAGGAGTTCGCTGAAGATGTCCTGCTGCAGATCGTCAATTCCGAGCCAATGATGCATGGATGGCTTCTGTAGCTTGGGGAACGGACTCACAGCGGTCAAGTCCACCTTGTACGGCGCAATGAGGGGGCCGAACACAGCCATGGCGATGAAGAACGCGAGTATGAGTACTCCCGTCAGGCCCATCGGGTTGTGCACGAGCTGGGAACTTATTTTCGCCCACCTCTTCAGGCCGAGTTTGAGCTTCTCTTGCGTGGATTCCGGCACCGCCGCGATCCTTCCAGTGACGACCGCATACACGATCGCGACGATGGCGACGACCGCACTGCCGATCACGATCTCCTGCCAGTAGCTCCCCAGGAGATTGAATGGCTTCTTCTCGACTGTCACCTGAGCTACATCTGAAGAGTGACCACCCTTCGAATCGTTGACCGTGAGAGTGAAGTTGTATATCCCGGGGTTTGCCAGCTTCAGTTGCAGTACTTTCCCCGGCAACGTGTTGTTCGAGCCACCGTACGTGAAGGTCCAAGTGTAGTTCGTGATGTTCCCGGTAGACGCGCTGCCGTCAAGCACTGCTTCCATGCCCTGGGTTATCGTCAGGTCCGGCCCAGCGTCCGCCTTGAGAGTCGCATTCGTGTCGGCGAGAATCACGGCGCGCGGGGAGCTACCTCCGAGGGACGAGCCAGCGTTCGTCGGAAGCATCGTGCCCTGCATGGCGAGTCCGAACACCAATAGGATGAGAACTAGCGCGGCGACACAGCCTGCTTGAAGCCGTGGACCGCGCCTTGAGCGCGGCTTGACATGTCGAGCAGCCGAGTGCGCGACTGCTGCTTGACCCGCCCACGAACTGGGCATCGGTATCTCCCCTTTGAATTGTTCTGGCATCAATGACAGCCCCTAAGCAATCCTTATCCTGGGATCCGTGTACATCAGAATTAAGTCTGAGAGGAAATTGGCCAGCACCACTGCTACTCCGCCGATAACGACAATGAACTGCAGGATGGGGAAATCGAGCTGATCGATGGCCCATATCGTACGATAGCCTATGCCTGGATAGTTGAAGACGAACTCCACCTGATAGGCGCCACCTATGATGAACGCCACGTCCATCGCGATCAGGGCAATCATAGGCGGCATCCCGACCGGGAGGGCATGCCTTCTCAGCACCTGATAGTCAGTGAGACCCTTCGCCCGGGCGGTCATTATGAAGTCCTCAGTCATCACGTCAATGAGCGAGCTCCTCATGATCAGTGAGATCCCGGCAAGGCTGCCGATGGCAAGAGTGATCACCGGGAGGATGAGGTACTTCATCACGCTGAGTATGAGGGGAAGTGAGAATTGGAAGTTGATTCCGTACTTATTCGTATCCCAATAACCGCTCGTTGGAAGCTGAGGCCACCACTGCATCCCGAGCGGATGAGTATTGAACAGAATCTGCAGGAGCATGGCGAACCAGAACGTGGGCATCCCGTACAGGAAGAGCGACAGACTGGTCGCTGAGACGTCGAAGACCCCACGACGACGATAAGCAGAGTAAGCGCCGATCGCGATACCCATGAGGGTCGTGATCACAGTTGAGACGCCCACCAGCAGTAGTGTCCAGCGAATGTCTCCGGCGATGATATTGATGACCTTCTGACCGTTCATCTTGTACGATGTTCCCCAATCGAGCGTTATTGTGTTCTTGATGTAGTAGACATACTGCTCTGGAAGGCTGTCGTTCAGGTGGAACTTGTTGACCAGCTCCCATCTCAGAGATTGAGGGAATTTGGGGTCCTTCGGGATGACGTTGGCGATAGGGTCCCCAGGCATGAGATGGATGAGGGCGAAGTTAAGAGACATGATGCCGAAGATGGTGATTGCGACGTTGATGAGCCGCTTGATTATGATCCACCTGAAGGACCTCCTTGCCATCTAGTCACGCCTCCCGCAGCGAATCACTTGCCCAACTCCTTGAAATCGACTTCCTTTCTGATCTTCCACTCGTCGTACGTCATCCCCTGATCTTCGATCTGTCTCCTATGCCTTCTCGTCTGGAACGTCCACGCGATCAGCAGGACAGGCACCATCATGAACAGAGCTAGACTTGTGTAGTCCCACCAGTCCCAATAATGATGGATTACCGGAGCCGGGACGTCGACCCTGATGGGGATAATGTACTTCCCGGTGTGATTGAAATGACCTCCGATCTTGTTGTCCGTCAAGATCAGTGTGATCACATAGTCGCCCTTCTTCAGGTAGGAATGGGTCAGAACCAGCGTGATGTTCCCGTTCGTGTAATTCGTCAAGTTGGCCCAGGACTCGTTCGCGCTCCCATCGCCGAAGCTAACGACCGCGAAGAGCGCATCGTGCTCGCGATCAGTCGCGATGATCGTTATCGTGATTGTCTCGTTCGGGAGGACGAAATTGCGCTCGGTGGTGTTCGCCTTGTCAAAGGAGAGGATAACGGGCGCCTGATTATCTGAAGAGATGTTCGCGACCATGGTCCTCTCCACTATGTGTCCCAGGCGACCGTCTGTGACAGTCACGGTGACACTGTAGTTGCCCACTTCACTGTACGTGACTTCCTGGAAGAAGGTGAACAGCTCCGAGCCGCCGGTGGAGACGTTGGACGCGGTGCTGACTCCACTGAAGTCCCATGTCACAGTCATCACATCGCCGTCAGGGTCGAAAGCCTGGATGCTGAAATTCACGCTTATGTGGCCGATTGTCTCGTTAATCTCAGGTGACCCGGGAACCATGTTGATGGGGAATAGCGTCGGAGGCGAGTTCGCGACCACTGTGATCAGGACGATTGTTGATGCGTTGTGCGAGCCAATCTGATTCGGCACAAGGGCGTCGCTCACCATGATATCGACAGGGTAAACGCCAGGTGTAGCGAAAGAGTGCGTCCTGTTCATCCACACGAGCTGATCCGGGGCTGTGTAGCCTGTATGGAAGACCTCGAGGGGCGTTCCATCCGTGTAGTTGAAGGTCCATGTCAGCGGATCGCCCTCGCGATCCGTTGCGTTGACTGTGAGACTCACCAGTTCATGGTCGCTTACAGTCCCCTTTGGCGTACTTGCCTGCGGGTTCGGAGGGAAGTTGAGGAAGACGTATATGGTCGCAATTGAAGAGTAGTTGACGGGAGGATGCAAGCCGTCAGTGATGCTCACGTTGAAATTGTATGTCGCGTTGTAATCACCCTCGCCGGGAATCCTTGGATTCCACGTGTGCGTCTGATTGATGTAGACGCCAGATGGAGTCGCGACAGTGACATTGGTCGCGGTCGCTCCATCGCCGAAATCCCAGAACATGGTGACGGTGTCGCTATCGTTGTCCGCTACGAAAGCAGACAGATGCTGGGTCTCGTTGGCACGGGCTCCGACTGGACAATTCGGGTACGACAGGAACCTCGGCGCAGTGTTCGGCGGGGGTATACTCACGTATATTGACGTTATATTGGACTGATTCGAGTTGTCGATCATGTCTTCCACAAAGACATTCACGATGTACCTGGGGTCGGGATCGGTCCAGTTTCCTGGCTGCGAGTAGTTGTGTTGTGCCACGACCCTCCCCGGGGAAGTGGTATCCACAACGGTCACAGGGCTTTCTGCGTTGAGAACAAAACCCGGCAAGTAATAATCCCAGAATATTGTGAACCTGAGGGTAGCGCCGACGGTGTCCGAAGTCGCGTTCGCGAATAGGGACACATTCTGTCCGATGTACACATGACTTGGGCTTGCCGCAAGAATCGGATCGTCCGGGTTGACAAACGAAGCCCGGGCCCCAGTTGATGTTCCGCTATTCGGACCAGTGCCGATGGACAACCCGATGGAGAGTGCAGATGAGGAAAGTATCAAGACGAGCATCAACGAAAGGGCCTTCACACAGGACGATCCCTGTGGAATCCTTCCACGCCAATCGCCCTCGTCCTGTATCCCTGACTCCAATTATGCTCCCCCTCTCGCAAGGCCCTGTTTTTGCACTGCTGGTTCCGCCAAATACAGGCCAAGCCACGCAATCACGTTACGCTATATAAGAATAACTAGCGGACACGGAAAGGTTTCGGAGAACCATGACGGACATCGAACTCTTGCATCGTGCTACTGCAAGCCAGACTGACTCCCGCATGATTAGCGACTATTGCAGAGATGAAATTCGTCACCGGAAAAATTCCATGACGAACTGCCTTCTGCAATTCGAATCTTGATCTACCTTAGGAGCAATTCGTCGACGGAATTTCGCGCCAGGGGTGATTTACAGCAAGCATTATATACAAATCAGCAGATTCATATGCGGGATGCACAGAGGGATGGGACGTGGATGACGAGCTTAGCATAGAGGAGCCAATCGTCGACAGATGGAGCGATGCGGCCAGCGGACCCAAGAAGAAAAGGCCGGGGCTCCATCCCGGATTCTTCTCTCTCAGCGGTGGCGTCATGAGAGACAGATCCGGATCTGGGAACAGGATCGATTACCTGCTAGCGAAGATGCTCGAGCGGCCCGATTCGCTATACGTTCCGAACATCGATCGCAACCTTGATTGTCTTTACACGTCACTGCAGCTTGAGATGATCGATCCGCACAGGAACGGGAGGATGTCCCCGCCCGAGAGCGAGAAGTCATCTCCGCCGAGGCAGAAGGACATCCTCTGAGAATTAATATCTCGGACCGTCCATCGCTTCGAACAACGCGGACTCTTCCTATCTCCGTGACAGCTCTGTGGGCTGAATCATTTGCTGCATGTGTGACCGGCTCCCCACAACGAATTGATTCGGCGCGACTTCGTTGATGGTCGGGTCGCACTTGACGTATACAATATGAGAGTAATAGTGGATGGACGCAGTGATCTGGAGAAGATAAGCGTGGGGAGGGGGATTTGAACCCCCGAGCTCTTTCGAGCACTGGATGTTTGCCTCTTCCCGCCGCCAAGCAGGAAGGGGATAGCAATCCAGCGCCTTGCCGGGCTGGGCCATCCCCACACGCTTCGAGCATAAGGCCCGATGCCGACTTAAACTTTTGTCGGTCGTGAATCACGGTGCTGGATTCTCGAGTAGCAGGCAATCATGAAGTTGCGATTCGCATGTCTTCGCGTGCTTGGACTAGAGCGTTCGCTTCACGAAACCGAGCCGTTTCGGCTGAGCGTAGAAACCCTCTTATACCTCGCGAGTGTAGGTATGCGATGTAGTTCCGGAGGTGGAACGTCATGTTCTGCCGCGCGGCTAGTTCGAAACCCATATATACGGGTGCGGGCTTAGCGGGGAACTACCCAAAAAGCTGCGACAGCGGCGATGGTTGGGAGGGAGGCGTCAACTCGCCATTATCCGTGATCAACCTTACTCCATCTGTCGCAGACATGGTGGAGAATCAAGCTCTCCGGCGAGCGTCGTGGCCTCTTGATTCTGACGTTCGATGATAGAAAGTTTCGTGCAAAATCCTGTGGCACTTCATCTGTGCCACATATGCAGGG
>JBGOXV010000097.1:0-6609 GCA_041479325.1 Thermoplasmata archaeon | reverse complement strand
CCCGGGAACTCAAGCTCAAGCTCATGCCCACGAAGCCTCAGGACTATGTGTCGAGGTTCTGCTCGGAGCTGAAGCTGTCCGGCGAGGTCCAGTCAAAGGCCGCGGACATACTCAAGGACGCCGCGAAGAAGGAGCTGACCTCAGGCAGGGGGCCCACTGGCGTCGCTGCGGCTGCGATATACATATCGTCTATCCTGTGCAATGAGCGCAGGACCCAGAGAGAGGTCGCGGACATAGCGGGCGTGACAGAGGTCACGATCAGGAACCGGTACAAAGAGCTCACGGAGAAGCTGGGTATCGAAGTTCAGCTGTAGGCCGGCCTCGACAAACCACTTCCGGAAACCCCTTTCTTCTTTTCGCTCAATTGCTGATGGAAGACTAGTGCACATCCGGCCGAAGCCAAGAGCCCTCCGGCTAGTGTCTGCCGGGACTCCTCCGATGATTTTATCTGCGACGGAGAACCATCTCAAAATGCTAGATGTGGAGGAAATGGCTGGAGATCATGGTCCGCGCACAATTCCGGCTCCCGCGCCTGAGGGTGACGAACAGGAAGAACGGGAGCCGCACTGGGCCTGGTATGTGCTGTTCCTAGGCATTCTAGCGATTGCGGTCTTTTGCACGTTCTTCTTCTGGTTGATTCCTTAAGGTTCATCCTGGCGGGGAGCGCGAAGTCCTAGGCGAGGCTCAACCCCCTTTTCGAGTCTTCAATTTCGGGACGAATCCATTTCTTCTGCGCAGTAAAAGAGATACATATTTTAACAGCACAACTATTCGCTAGAATGGCGAGAAACTTGGTGAAGATAGGCATCAACGGTTTTGGAAGGATCGGCAGGAACGCCTACCGCGCTGCGCTCGAGATGCGCGGCTTCGGGAAGGAGTTCGATATCGTCGCGGTCAACGACGTCGCACCCGTCGACTCACTCGCGTATCTACTGAAATACGACTCCATCTACGGCAAGCTGAACAAAGAGGTAAAGGTGGAAGGTTCCGGGATCTCGGTAGACGGTCGGAAGCTGGAGATAGGTCAGCTCAAGGACCCCGGTGAGATCCCCTGGCGAGAGTTCGGAGTCGATGTCGTCATCGAATCCACAGGCCTGTTCACGGACAAGGAGAAGGCCGCGAAGCACCTCGTTGGCGGGGCGAAGAAGGTGATAATCTCCGCGCCGTCGAAGGACGCCGACGTCACGCTAGTCCTTGGCGTCAACATGGAGATGTACGACCGCTCAAAGCACAATGTGATCTCGATGGGATCCTGCACGACTGGCAGCCTTGCGCCGCCGGCCAAGGTGCTGAATGACAAGTTTGGCATCGAGCGAGGGACTTTGCTGACCGTCCATGCCTACACAGCGGACCAGAGGATCACCGACCTCCCGCACAAGGACTTCAGACGAGGGAGGGCTGCGGGCCTATCAATAATTCCCACATCTACCGGGGCAGCGAAGGCGATAGGCAAGGTAATTCCGGCGCTCGAGGGAAAGATGAACGGGATATCGATGCGGGTTCCCACCCCGTTCGGATCGGTGACCGACATCAGCTTCGACAGCAAGGTCGATGTCACCCCGGAGGAGCTGAACAAGGCCTTGCTTGAGGCGTCACAGGGGAAGATGAAGGGCATCCTCGGCTACTGCACCGACCCAATCGTCTCCAAAGACATCATCGGCGACCCACACTCCGCCGTCATCGACTCACTGTTGACCATGGTAGTCCAGAAGAGGTTCGCGAAGGTCTTCTCGTGGTACGACAACGAATGGGGCTACGCGAACAGGCTCGTCGAGCTCGCTCCGAGACTGCTGTGATCAGGGGCGATACCTGCTCAGGCTGACGTACTCGACCTCCTTCTTGGACACTTTTCCAAGGAGGATCTCCTTCTTCACGCCGTGCGCCAGCCTCACCGCCCTGCTCACCTCTGGCCACATCGCTTTGTAATCCTCGGGCACCGCGTGCACCAGGTACCGAGCGTGCTGCGTGTTCTGGTCGCCCTCGTATGCCCGGAAGTGCGAACCGTACTTGAACCCGGTCTTGACTATCAGGCCCCTGCCCTTCAGGTCCTTGAACGCATCGAGCCTGAGGTCGAAGTCCGGCTGGAGCGCCCTCGCTCTCCTTTTCAGGGAAGCGAGATTGACAGACCGGCCTGCTTTCGCATCGGTCAGCTTCAGGGCGCCGAGCTCAACAAGGAAGGCCGCCTCGATGAGCGAGAGCTGGAGAGCGGGACCGATCTGCTTGCCGAAGTTGTGGCCTCCACTGTGCAGCGCCAGCACGCTCTCGGGGTCGGGTATCAGGACGCGGTCGGCCATGAGGACGCCGTCCATCGTCCTGCTCAAATCAACGGCTCCGAGCTTGCCCTTCGGGGTGACGCGCTTGACATCGTAGTAGGTGACATCGCTCTCCTCGTCCACGACTGCGAGAAGCAGCTTCTTCCTGACGTCGTTGGTTCGGTCCAAGTGCTCGAGCGACTTGCTGAGGTCGAATGTCGAGCGCTCGGAGATCGCCGACACCCACCACTTGCTCGGGGTCTTTGTCGGCGCTCCTCCGCGCGGGAACACTCTGAAGTCGAGTGGTGGCTGGCCCAGCTTGACGATGTATCCCCTCTGCCGGAGCTCCCTATAGACGAGGTATCTCACCTCGAAACCCTCTGAGAACTTGTGGCCGAGCATGAGCAGATCGCTTGCGCTCAGCGTCTTGTCACCCGAGAAGATCTCCAGCCTCTCCGACTCGACGAGGTAGATGGCCTCCATGAGGTCGAGTTTCAGGCCTCCCCCCGTCTGGGGGACCCCATATGAACCCTTGTTGTGTATCTGGCTGGCCTCTGCCTGGTCCTCTATCAGCACGTCGTTTCCGGCAAGCTTGCCCGTCATCCACCCTGCATATGAACGCGTAGTTAATACTCTGTTTCCCTCCATCGTTCCACAGAGCTTTTGAATGGGTGCTGGGATACGCGGGTCGGAGAACGGAGCTTGGCTGGGATATCACGGGAGTTCAAGAGGAGCGACCGGTTGTATCACGTTCAGGCTGAGCCTTCGGTTGTGAGGGCTCGCGTCCGAAACCTCTCCTCGCCGCTAAATCACGAATACGTGATCGCTTGGGAGGTCCTGGATTCTCCACCGATAACCAGGATCTCCATAAGGGAGACGGACGACCTCGATTCTCAAGTCCTTCTGGGGTTCAAACACCCAGAACTCGGACCTCGGCGCGGAAGGGACCTCGTCACGGAGGTCAGCGAGCTTCTTCTCAGGACGGACAACAACTCACCAGATGTCAAGGAGGCATTCCGCTTCGTCATCAGGAAGACCAGGGACTCGTACGCGTTCGAGGACGATAGGAGACGCATCGACATCCTGTTCGGCAGGACGACCTGAGAGGAGATGCGCGCGCACTCAGGACCTGAACTCCTTCACGCGGTCTGCCATGTCCGATAGTCGGCGTTGTGCCAGGTCGTTTATGCTGTCTTCTGAATAGGAACCGTCCTTCTTCCTCGTTCCCGCGCGGACTCCGGTCAGATGCTCGATGCCCTCGTTGATCGTAGACACGGACCAGATGTGGAACTTCTTCGCCTTAATGGCGCGGACCACCTCCTCCTTGAGCATGAGGTTCTGGACATTGCTCTGCGGGATCATGACGCCCTGCTTTCCCGTCAGCCCGTGGAGCTTGCAGACCTCGAAGTATCCCTCGATCTTCTCGTTGACTCCCCCGATGGCCTGGACCTCGCCCTTCTGGTTCACCGAACCGGTCACCGCGATGCTCTGGGTGATTGGCTTGCCTGACAGGGCCGACAAGATGGCATATAACTCCGTGCTGGAGGCGCTGTCGCCGTCTACGCCGGAGTAGTTCTGCTCGAATGTGAGCTTGGCCGTAAGGCTGAGCGGCTTCTCCTTGGCGTAGTTGTCATTGAGATATCCCCCTATGATCACCACGCCCTTGGTGTGACTTGGGCCGCTCATCTGGGCCTCCCTCTCGACGTTCACGAGCCCTTCCTTCCCGACGCCGATGGACGCGGTGATTCTCGAAGGCATGCCGAACTCATAGTCGCCCATCGCCAGTACCGAGAGGCCGTTCACTTGGCCGACCTTCGCCCCTTCGGTCTCAATCAGGAGGACCTTCTTCTTCACCATTTCCTGGAGCTTCATCTGGATCATGTTGGAGCGGTAGATCTTTTCCTCCAGCGCCGTGTAGACGTGTTTCCTCGTTATGACTTTCGCCTTGCCCTCGATCGCGTAGAAGTTCGCTTCGCGGATGACATTGGCGACCTCGGCGAAAAGGGTGGCCATCTTGTGCTTGTCCTCCACCATCCGAGAGCTGTACTCGACAATGGCCGCTAGTCCGGTCGGGTCCATGTGGAGGAGCTTCTCTTTGGTGCATAGCGTGCAGACGAAGTTCCCGTAGAGCTGGATGTTCTCCTCGGTCCTGTCCATAGAAGTGTCGAAATCCGCCTTGACCTTGAAGAGCTCGCGGAAGTCCTTGTCCATGGAGTAGAGTATCTCGTACGCTTCGGGGTCGCCGACAAGCACTAACTTCGCATCGAACGGAATAGGTTGCGGCCTGAGCGACTTCGTGACCATATAGCCAAAGCGTGCCGCTGGATCCTCGATCTCCAGTTTCTCGTTCGAGAGGGCCTGCTTGAGGCTTGGCCATGTGAGGGGGTCCACGAAGAGGCTCTCCACTGGCAGGACCAGGAAACCGCCATTGGCCTTGTGCGCCGCACCGCCCCGCACCATAGTGTAGTCGGTGAACAGTGCACCGAACCTGGCCTCCTTTTCAGCCGCTCCGAAGAGGCGGATGTAAGTCGGGTTCATCTCGATCTCGACTGGAGCCCCCTTGAGCTTCGAGTTGTCTACGACAACATTGACCACGTAGTTGCGCTTCGGTCCGTCCGTCGGGACCGACATGCCCATCGGTCCTGGCTGGGGTTGTTCCCCTTGGACAATCGCTGGCACATTGTCCAGAATGTCGTCCTCGACGTGCTTGATGAATTCCAGGACTGCCGAGAGTCCCCCGAAAACCTGCCTGATGCCGAACAGCCGAGGCTCCAGGACGTAGGTCGCGACCTCCCGGTTCAATTTGACAATCTTCTCTTCCGCCGCCTTGTCCAAGCTCCTGAGCTTGATCAGTGATTCCTGGACTTTGCCTTGGAGCGCTTCTCTTCGCTTCTCGACATCCTTCCGCACATCCGGGGCGAGCTGGGTGAGCTCCTCCTCGCTCACGGGCTTCCCATCTATCACGGGCACCAGCACCAGCCCGATCGGCGACTGGAGGATCTGGAATCCCGCGTCTGCCGTCAGCTTGTTGAGGGTGTCGATGAACTCCTTTCTCTCGGTATCAATGCTCTTCAGCGTGGCGGTTCTCCTCTGAGCGTATTCATTGCTCTCGAAGGCCTCCCTTAGGGAGGAGGCGATGCCATCCACGAACTTGTCCATCTCCTTCTCCAGTTCGACGCCTTTCCCGGCTGGAAGACGGAGGGCGATCGGCTCTGTGGAATCGTGGAAGTTGTTCACGTAGACCCAGTCATCCGGCACCGGCATCTCCTTCGCCATGTCACGGATGAAGTTCTCCACCGTTGTCTTCCGACCTGTGCCTGGCATACCGGATGTATAGATGTTGAAGCCCTTGCTCTTGATGCGTAGCCCAAACCGTAGCGCCTTGACGGCCCTGTCCTGACCGATGATCTCCATCAATGGCGGCAGCTCCGCCGTCGAACTGCAATCGAACGCGACCTCGGGACAGAAGTCCCTGGCATCCTTGTAACTGAGCTCCCTAATCATTGCCATGCCTCCTTAGATTGGCAGGTTATGGCGGGTACCCTGAGATAAGCCCTGCGCCGACCACGAAACCGCGGGCCGCGCTCTCCACTCTAGGGACGAGCATGAACATCTCGGCCCGCAAAGTGGCAATCGCAACAGACTGGCTCGATCCCCAATTCTACTTTCCCTGTGCACGGAACGCCATCACGGCCATCCCGTTGAGCACAACGCCAAAAATCGCAATCGCGATAAATGCGTTCCCGATGGTATGCCAATCATATCCAGTAAGAATCAACGAACGTGACGCATCTGCGATGTAACTTACTGGGTTGACCGATGAGAAGGCCTTGACCCAGGCGGGCAAGAATGCCTTGGGCAGCATCGCCGTGCTCAGGAACAGAAGTGGAAACGTCAGTGTGAAACTCACCATCATCGTCGCCTCTGTGTTCTTGGTTCGAAGCGCGACGGTGTTGGAGAGACCTGAGAACGCGACGCCGAAAGCAGAGGCGAGGATCACGATGAGCAGAGCCCCGGGGATGCCCGTCGCAAATGGTATTCGCCAGCCAGCGCCGATCTTGAGAAGGTAAGCAACGCCAAGAACGATGGCCGCCTGTCCTGCCATCCGCATCCCGTCAGAGAGCAACTTCCCCAACAGCACACTGCTGCGGCGCATCGGCGCGACGAAGAACTTGTCCATGAAACCAGAATCGATATCGGCTACCATACCGAAACCTGACTGGGCAGCGCTTTGGATTGCCGTCATGACCGTGATTCCTGGAAGAAGCACGGCGACGTAGTCATAGGGCAGCTGAGGGCCACCAGTGGCGGAGCTGAAAACGTTGCCGAATGTGGAGCTGAACATGACCAACCAGAT
>JBGOXV010000096.1:0-6613 GCA_041479325.1 Thermoplasmata archaeon | reverse complement strand
CTGGATTATATAGACGAGAAGGTGGCACAGGTCATGCCTCAGCGGATCGTGATCGACCCCATAACCGTCGTCGGGACGATGCTCAAGGACGACTACAGGTTGTTCGCCTTCGAGCTGACGACCCGGCTGAAGAACTGGCAAGCGACCACCCTGTTGACCGGGGAGGTCAGGCCGGGCGAGATGTATCCCGCCGAGATGTCCTACGCGGTAGATGGCGTCATACTCCTGATGCTCTCGGATGAGGGAGACGCGCGGAGGAAGTACATCGAGGTGCTCAAGATGAGAGGTACCAACCATCTAACGGGGAGGCAGTCAGTCGACATAACCCGCAAGGATGGCGTCGTCGTGCTCAAGGCGCGGTTCTGAAGTGGCCTGACTTCGATTGTGCGCATCCTCTACGGCGCCCTGAACCGACCCAAACCTCGCTGATCCATCCTCGTTCCATCTGCGGTTGTTTATCAAATCAGGTTATCATGGCTGATTTCCGTGTCGGCATTCGTATAAGAGGCCGCGGCGATGAGATTCTCAGAGTCTGAGCTCTGCGCAGATTGCTGCCCAAAGGATGAGTTGAATGACAGTCAATGAACCAGCAAGGTCAAAGGCCAAGCGGCGAGAAGGCGGGTCCACCAGCTGGTTCGCTAGCAAGAAGCAAGTGGAACCAAAGCCGAAGGAAATGGAGAGGGTCGAGAGGACCGTCAGAAGGAGGGTCCTCAAGCTCGGTAAGAAGGGTAGGCGCCATGCATCAGAGGCCTACGAGTCGGCCAAGGTCACTAGCAAGGATATCGAGATCACCCGCGAGGTCATGGGAGGGATAGGCAATGGTCCTTCCACACCGGTTCCAGCCCCATCGCCCCTGTCCGACCAGTCGAACGAGCCAGAGACCTTCACCTGCGCCCAGTGTGGCGCGAGCGTACCTGTGGGCGCAAGCCAATGCCCCAAGTGTGATTCTCGCTTCCTGAAGGACATTTCCGATGAGCAGCTTCGGGGCCTTGAGAGCGCCGAGCGAGATACCCGCGAGGAGGTGTTTCCCGACGCCGACAGGGTGGTTGGCCGGAAGGAGGCTCCTTTCATTCACTTTGATGCCGAGGACGGCACCGTTAGCTACCTCCAGGACGACCACGATATGCCCAATGTTTCTGTCATTTGCAGCCACTGCGATACCGAGATCGAGTTCCAAGCGGATCGGTGCCCCATTTGTGGCACGAAGTTGGACAAAAACGAGAGCGGTCTCGTCGGTCTGTTCACCGGCATGGAGTTCGACACCGATGAATCCACGGAGATGGACTGCCCATTCTGCGGCGAGCACGTAGTCATGGTGAACGGGACATGTCCTTCATGCAATGTGGCCGTTCGACCCGCTGACATAGGGGGTCCAGCGGAGAGAATCGACCCCGTCATCCACACGGGCAACGTCGTGTTCCTGCACCTGGATGTGTCGACCGGTGAGGTGAACTTCCTTCAGAAACTGGCCAAGAAACAGGGTTTCGAGCAGACGACGGTCCAGCTCGAGGGGATAGGACATTCCGGGTTCGACAAGGACTGGAAGGGCCTATCAAGGGTGTAAGCGAGAGGTGTCAAAAGATGGGCGCTTTTGATGAATTCCGGCTGTTGCTCGACGAATATTCCTCTGAAATCCTAGAGCTGACTGGGTCAGAACCTCTGAATGCGACAGAACTCAGCGACGCCCTCGGAATTCCGATCGCCGCTTGCTATCGAAGGATAAGGACGCTGAAGAACGCGGGTCTGCTCCGCGAGGAGGGGCGGACGGTGTCGATAGGCGGGAAGCTCGTCGCGACGTACAGGAACGCCGTGGACAGGGCGGAGGTCATGCTCCAGGACGGGAGACTCAAGGTGGTCATTAAGGCCAATGGCGAAGACAAAGAAGACGAGATGTCCCTGGGCGATGGGCCCACTATGCTTCACTGGCAATCCGCCGCCGATAGGCCTCGTCCTGCGAGGCAGATCTAGGCGGCTCAGACGCCGGCTTTCTCCAGGTTGTCAGCACGCTTCGCGTAGCGTCTGGCCTGGCTCTCAAGCAGCTTGTTCTGCTCGAGGAACTTGGCCGCCCGGCTCTTGAACTTGGCGGCTTTCGCGGTCTGGCTGGCGGCTTTCGATTCGTTGCGCTTGCCAACCTCCTCCTGCTTCGCGGACTTCCTCGCCATCGTGGCCATCTTCGTCCTTACGGATTCCGGGTTCAGTTCGGTCCTGCCCTGGGCTGCTCCAGAGAGCTCAACCTCGTATTCTTTCTCCCGGTCCCTGAAACCCCTGGCTTTCTCCCGAGAAAGCCCAGCCTTCTCCCTGAACGCGACGGCCCTGGCCTGGCATTTCTGCGCCTTGGCCTCGTTGGCCCGGTATTTGTGATAGAACTTCGCGGCTTTGTGGCCATATGCGTGCGCCTTCTTCCTCAGGACGGCCACGTCACGGTAGGCATCCGCCTCGGCTCGACCCGATCTGGCGTCTCGGATCTGGTCCTCGTGCTCCGCGTCGGTGGTCTCGTGCTTCTCCTCTTGCCCCGTCGGCTTCGTCTGTGGCTCTGGGCTTTGCGAGGGAGTCGGCGACGGCATAGGAGTCTGCTGGTAGGATGGTGGCGACTTGAGAGGCGCCTGGGTCTTCGAGAACTCGCTTCTGGAAAGGAAGGAGTCGATGTCCTCATCGGTCTTCTTCTGGAACTCCTTCTTCTTTGGCGGATCCTCCCGGTTGTCCATCGCTCTCACCTACGCTATTGGATTTGTCTTTGAGGTGATAATGCTTTTGTTCTTAGTTGCTGGACCTGGTGGCGGAACGGGGTTCGAGACGAACCTTATGTAGCCCCAGGAGCTACTCAGGGCCGGCGGTCCGACGATGTCCCTCGGGAACATTCCTGAATATCCAGAGTGGAGACAGGTGACCCTGGATGACAAGGATGAGGTCGATGGCCTGTTCTCGAAGTATCCGACCGAAGTCTCAGAGCGCACGTTCGGGTCGGTCTACATCTGGCGCCAGTACGCCGGGCGGTCCTCACTTTCCCGGTTCCATGACCATCTGCTCATGAGCTGGTATCGCGAGCGGTTCGGCAGGCTCATTTTCTGCCCTGTTGGAGAAGATCCGGCAGCCGTGATCGACGCCTTCACCGGGGTTCTCCCCGTAAGAGGAGATCCGTTCAAAGGCATATTTGGGATTGTGGAACCGACCACCTCCGCCCTGACCGGCCTCGGTCTGAACCCGGTGCCCTTGAGGGATGAATGGGACTACGTCTACCTCACGAGAGACCTGATCGAGCTCGACGGGCCAAAGTATCACACCCAGCGGAAGGAGATGAAGAAGGCGACCTCCGAACTCGACCTCGTCTATGAGCCGATGACGAGGAAACACCAGCTTCAGTGCCTTCAGCTAGAGGAGGTCTGGTGCGACCTGAAGCATTGCAGGCTGGACAAGTTCTCGGAGGCCGAGGACGCCGCGCTCAAGGAGGCAATCTCCAACCTTGATACCCTCGGGTTCATGGGGGGTGTGGTCCTGCTCGATGGAAAGGTGCAGGCGCTGACGGTCGGCGAGAAGCTTAACCCGACGACGGCTGTGGTGCACTTCGAGAAAGCGAACCCTGAGATACGCGGCCTCTACCAGGTCATCAACCAGCAATTCTGCGAGCGTGCCCTGAAGGATTTCGAATTCGTGAACAGGGAGCAGGATGTCGGAGAGCCGGGGTTGCGACGGGCGAAAGAAGGCTACCACCCCCATCATTTCGTGGAGAAGAGCCTGCTAACGCTGTCATGAATTCTAAGTTTCCAGCTGGTCGGAAGACTATTTATGCAGCGACCTCTTTTCGCTCTCCAACGGAAGGGACTAGCTATGGTTAAGTCATGCATCTTGGTCTGTTGCAAACTGTTGAAGACGAAGAAGGTCGTTGAACTGGCGAAGAAGCAGCCAGGGGTGAAGGATGCCTTCATGGTGCACGGGCGATGGGACATCGCAGTGCAGACGGAGGACCTCGACCTCATGAAGCTCGCGGAAATTGGAATGAACATCTACAAGGCCGAGGGAGTGGAGATCGTAGAAACACTCGTCGGCTGGCCGGAGGCGTGAGGTGGTCCACATGGTTCACAACGTGAAAGCAGTTGTCCTTGTCATGCTTGAGCCCAAGACTGTCGATGACGCCGATAAGATCAAGAAGATCGCCGGTGTGTCGGACGGGTTCCTGGTCTTCGGTCATTACGACTACGTAGCGTTCGTGGAGGTCCAGGGGCTGGAGAAGGTTGGGCAGATTGCCGACAAGATCCAGAAGCTTGGCTTCGTCCGATACGTCGAGACGCTCATCGAGAGATAGGCGCCGTCGGTCAAACCATTTCCTTTCAAGTTTTTTCAGGTCGGTTCGCCCTTGGTTCGAAGGGCATAGGAGGCGTTCCTGGGGCGAAACATCCTTCGATATCCGGAGGATTTCTTAGACTTCGATACAACGATGCGTCTGGGCGACGCTAGACATTTATACGGGGACCCTAATCTGCGACAACAACTGAACGGGAGAGAATAGGATGGTAGACATCACCCTCGTTATACCGATCGCAGGCGCGGTCGGGCTGGCTTTTGCAGGCTATTTGACCTGGTACGTGTTCCGGAAGGACCAAGGCAGCCCTGAGATGCAGGAGATTGGGAATGCAATCAGGCAAGGAGCCGAGGCCTTCATGAAAAGGCAGTACAGCACGATCATCGTGATTAGCGTTCTACTGTCATTCGTAATCATGGCGATGATAGACCCTAGGCCGTGGGTCGGGATCTCCTTCCTGGTCGGCGCAATGGCCTCTTCGCTTTCCGGGTACATAGGAATGTACGTGAGCGTCAGGTCGAACATACGGACTGCCGCAGCTGCCAAGCGCTCGCTGAACGAGGCCCTGGTAACGTCCTTCAGAGGAGGAGCAGTCTCTGGTATGGGTGTCGTGTCGCTCAGTCTGATCGGGGTTGCAGGCATCTTCTATACTTTTCACACAAGCATGGGATTCGACACATCGAAGTCACTGTACGCTGCCATCGGGTTCGCATTCGGGGCGAGCTTTGCAGCCCTTTTCGCCCAGCTTGGAGGCGGTATCTACACCAAGGCGGCCGATGTTGGCGCCGACCTCGTGGGCAAGGTCGAGGCAGGCATCCCTGAGGATGACCCCCGGAACCCCGCAGTCATTGCTGATCTCGTTGGGGACAACGTAGGGGACTGCGCAGGCAGAGGCGCGGACCTGTTCGAATCCACCGCCGCAGAGAACATCGGCGCGATGGTGCTCGGTCTCTCTCTGTTCACGTTCTGGACACAACTGGTCCCGGCGAATCTCCGCTGGTCGGATTCCAAGGCTCTCGTCTGGATCTTCTTCCCCCTGGTCGCTAGGTCGTTCGGGATATTTGCGTCACTGGCTGGAGTCCTCGCGGTCCGGCTCAAGCGGGAGGACAAGGACCCGATGTCTGGAATCAACATGGGGTACTACGTGACCTGTGTGCTCGCCGCGATATTCTTCTACATCGCCACAAGATACATGCTGGGTGACAAGTACATCTACTTCTTCGGGGCGGGCCTGATCGGCATCGGCCTCAGCATCGTGATAGTCTACATCACCCAATATTACACATCGGGCAGCTGGAGACCAGTCCGGGAGATCGCGCAAGCTTCGACGACCGGTCCAGCCACGAACATCATCACCGGGCTGTCAGTCGCCATGGAGACGACCGCACTTCCCGTGATTGCAATCATCGTAGCGCTCCTCGGCGCCTTCGGGCTCGGTCAGATGGCAGCCCCGACGGACCCGTCGATCACGAGCATGGCGAACTACGGCACATACAAGCTCATTTACGGGTTCTACGGCACGGCCGTGGCAACTATGGGCATGTTGGCGACCTGCGCATTCATCTTGGCCACGGACACATTCGGCCCGATCACTGACAACGCCGGCGGAATCGTCGAGATGTCGAACCAGCCGGAGGAGATTAGGAGAAGGACCGATAGGCTCGATGCCTGCGGCAACACGACAAAGGCGCTCACGAAGGGATACGCGATGGCCAGTGCCGCATTGGCCGCCTTCCTTCTGTTCGGCGCGTATTTCGAGCGCGTCGCCACGAAGAAATTCGGTGGGGACTTGTCTCAAGCCTTCCACGTGGACCTTGCTAAGCCGGAGGTCTTCGTAGGCGGGCTCCTCGGGGCGATGCTGGTGTTCCTATTCGCATCTCTTGCGATCAGGGCTGTGGGAAAGGCAGCGTACGCGATGATCAATGAGGTCAGGCGACAGTTCAAGGCCGATCCGGGGATAATGGCGAACACCTCCAAGCCTGACTACGCCAGATGCGTGGACATCGCGACCAAGGGCGCATTGAAGGCGATGGTCCTGCCAGCCATTCTACCGGTCCTTGTTCCAGTCAGCTTTGGCATACTCATGAAGGCCTTGGGGTACGACGCCCCACAGGCTGTGGGTGGGCTACTGATGGTCGGCACGATCACGGGCATCATGGTCGCGAACATGTTCAACAACGGCGGCGGCGCCTGGGACAACGCCAAGAAGTACATCGAATCTGGGAACTACGGGGGCAAGAAGACCCTCACGCACGCGGCTGCTGTGGTCGGCGACACGGTCGGGGACCCGCTCAAGGACACGGCCGGTCCTTCCAT
>JBGOXV010000095.1:0-6690 GCA_041479325.1 Thermoplasmata archaeon | reverse complement strand
TAGCGCGGAAATTCTTTTGCGCTCATGCGGGACCAGGTGAGGGAGAAGATCGCAGGGGAGATTTGTCTCTCCGACGAGCCCGGCAAGACGATCAGAAAATGGAGGGAGCAGTTCAAGATTTCACAGCAGGAACTCTCCCGTCATCTCGGCGTGTCGCCTTCGGTCATCAGCGACTACGAAGCGGGCAGGAGGAAATCTCCAGGGATCGTGACCGTCCGGAAGATCGTCGATGCGTTCCTCGAGATAGACGAGAAGACCGGCAGCAACATCCTGAAACAGTATTCCCTCACGGCGAAGACGGATTCTATCATCTCGATCAAGGAATTCGCCGTTGAAGTGCTGGCATCCGACCTCGTTGCGAAGATCAAAGGGGAGAATCTCACGCCCGCGATGTCCTTGGAGAAACACATCCACGGCTACACCGTCATTGACAGCGTTAGGGCGATCACGTCGTTGAGCTCATTCGACTATCTCAAGATCTACGGATGGAGCAGCCAGAGAGCGCTCATATTCACCGGCGTCAGGTTCGGCAGGTCGCCGATGATCGCCATCCGGGCTCATCCGCTGAAGCCCGCTCTTGTCGTCTACCAGAAGCCGGAGCAGGTCGACGAGCTCGCGATAAGGCTCGCCGAGCTGGAGGGCATACCACTTGTGAGGACGCAGCTGGCAGTGGCGGAGCTTGTCGACAATCTTCAATCGCTGGGCTAGAGGGAAGGGATTCGACCATGAAAGTCGGGATAGTCAGTTATGGAGCATATGTGCCACGGTACAGGATCACGCCGGAGGAGATCGGCAAGGTCTGGGGCGTGGATGGCAAGGCGATGAGCAAGGGCCTGATGATCAACTGCAAGTCAGTGCCTTCGCCGGACGAGGACACGATCACCATAGCCGTCGAGGCCGCCAGGAACATGATGAAGCGGTGCGAGGTGAGCCCGAAGGACATTGGAGCGATATACGTCGGGTCGGAATCCCATCCCTATGCGGTCAAGCCGTCGGGGACGATTGTCGCGGAGGCCATTGAAGCGTCGCCGCACCTCACGGTGGCGGACTTCGAGTTCGCGTGCAAGGCTGGGACCGCAGCCATCCAGACATGCATGGGCATGGTAGGCTCGGGCATGGTGAAGTACGGAGTGGCGATAGGAGCGGACACTTCCCAGGGCGCCCCAGGAGACGCTCTCGAGTTCTCCGCGTCTGCGGGAGGGGCGGCCTTCCTGATTGGGTCAGAGAAGACCATCGCAACGATCGATCACACTTATTCTTACACGACCGACACGCCTGACTTCTGGAGGCGTGAGGGCGAGATGTACCCGAGGCACGGAGGCAGGTTCACCGGTGAACCGGCCTACTTCAAGCATGTCACGAGCGGTGCGAAGGGGCTGATGGCGAAGACCGGGCTCAAAGCGGGGGACTACACATATGCGGTCTTCCACCAGCCCAACGGGAAGTTCCCTACCAGGGTGGCGAAACAGCTCGGGTTCACCGATGACCAGGTCAAGACAGGGCTCCTGGCGCCGATGATCGGCAACACCTACTCCGGCGCGGTGCCCCTAGGTCTGGCTGCCATCCTCGACGAGGCGAAGCCGGGAGACAAGATATTCGCCGTCGCGTACGGTTCAGGTGCCGGCTCTGACGCGTTCGACATCACCGTGACCAGCGACATGGACGGTTTCCAGAGGCATAAAGCGCCCACGGTCAAGGACCTGAACTCCAACCTGAAGTTCCTGGACTATGCTACATATGCGAAATACAGAGGCAAGATCCACCTGGGGAGTGAGTGAGATGCGGCGAGTCGCGATCATAGGCATCGGGGACACCGAGTTCGGGGAGCTGTGGGACATGTCCTTCAGGGACATAGGCATCCAAGCGGGGCTCGCGGCGGTCGCCGATGCGAACATCAATGCAGATCAGATCGACGCCTTGTACGTGGGGAACATGGGCGCAGGGCGGTTCATAGAGCAGGAGCACATAGGCGCGTTGATAGCGGACTATGCAGGCCTCGCTAGAGACCACATCCCCGCGACAAGGGTGGAGGCTGCTGGCGCATCCGGTGGACTTGCTCTGAGACAGGGTTTCCAGGCAGTCGCTTCCGGATTGCATGACATAGTGGTCGTCGGAGGCGCCGAGAAGATGATGGACGTGAGCGATGTGGAGTCCGCGATGATACAGTCATCGGCCGCGGACCAGGAGTGGGAGACGATTCTCGGGGCGACTTTCCCTGCGTTGCACGCGCTCATCGCAAGGAGGCACATGCACGAGCATGGCACCACCCGAGAACAGCTGGCGGATGTCGCGGTCAAGAACCACAAGAACGGTTCCTTGAACCCCAAAGCCCAGTTCCAGCGTGAGATCAAGCGGGAGACGGTCCTTTCGTCCCCAATGGTATCCTCGCCGTTGAGGGTGTTCGACTGCGCTCCTAGCTCGGATGGAGCGGCGGCCGTCGTCCTGTGCCCTCTCGACATGGCAAAGAAGTTCACTGAGGTGCCGATAGAGATCATCGGTTCTGGCCAGGCGAGCGACACCCTGGCGCTTCACCATAGGAAGGACATCTGCACGATGGAGGCCACCAAGGTCGCGGCCAGAAGGGCCTTCGAGATGGCCAAGCTGACGACCAAGGACGTAGATGTCGCAGAGGTCCATGACAACTTCACGATCAGCGAGATCCTCGCGATCGAGGACCTGGGGTTCTTCAAGAAGGGCGAAGGCGGAAGGGCCACAGAAGCGGGTCTCACCGCCCTCGAGGGGGAGATCGCTGTCAACACTTCCGGCGGCCTGAAGGCGAGGGGTGACCCGATCGGGGCCACGGGCCTGGCTCAAGCAGTCGAGATAGTCGCCCAGCTCAGAGGAAAGGCCGGGAAGAGGCAGGTCAAGGATGCGGCCGTCGGGCTCGCTCACAACGTAGGCGGAACAGGCGCGACGGTTGTCGTGCATCTTTTCAGGAGGGCGTGAGATGCCTACCGCACCCAGATTCTGGCGGGAGAACCCGAGCAGGTACAACCTCGTAGGATTCAAGTGCAACAACTGCGGAAAGACGTACTTCCCCCCTAGGGCGATCTGTCCGACCTGCCACAGGAAGAGCGTCGGCAAGATCGAAGAGGTGAAGCTGAGGGGAACCGGCAGGGTGTACTCCGTGACCGAGGTACAGGACCCGCTGGAAGAGCTGGCGACGATGAAGCCTTATCTCGTGGCGATAGTCGAGATGGACGAGGGTCCGAAGCTCACAGGTCAGGTCATAGATTGCGAGCCCTGCGATGTCGCGATAGGCACGCCGGTGAGGGTCGCCCTCCGTAAGTTGAGCGAAGAGGGGTCGGCGGGCATCATCCACTACGGATACAAGTTCGTCCCCGTGAAGGATTCTACTGGGACGACTCCTTAGGACGAATCATCAACTTCAGGTAGACCTAGAGGGATACACGGGCACGGCGGGCTCCAAATGCCGAAAAAGAAGAGCGCTTCAGATGTCATCGTCGAGATAGATGGAAATAGCCTCACTATGGAGAAGGTCATCCGCGTCGCCAGGGAAGGAGCGAAAGTCCGACTTGAAGAATCGGCAAGGGCGCGAATGGGCGAATCACGGAAAGCCCTGGAGAAGCTGGTCGAGGGCGGCAGGGCGATCTACGCTGTGAACACCGGCGTCGGCGAGCTCGTCGACGTTCGGATACTCCCCGAGGAGCTCAAGTCGCTGCAGGTGAACCTGCTGAGGAGCCATGCTTGCGGCGTGGGAGAGAAGTACCCGACGGAAGTGGTACGAGCGATGATGCTTCTAAGGGCGAACGCCCTCGCGAAGGGCTACTCCGGCGTGAGACCAGATATCGTGCAGATGCTCGTCGACATGATCAATTCCAGGGTCCATCCAATGGTGCCAAGGCAGGGGTCCGTCGGGGCCAGTGGGGACCTCGTCATGCTCGCACACCTCGGACTGGTGATGATCGGCGAGGGGGAAGCGGACGCGGGCTCGGGTCCTGAACCGGGTGCGAAGGCCCTGGGCCGCAGGAGGCTCAAGCCCATCTCCCTGGAGCCGAAGGAGGCGATCTCCATAATGAACGGGACTCAGGCCATGGGGGCGCTTGGGATCCTTGCTCTCAAGGATGCGGCGGTCCTAGCTGACAATGCCCAGATCGCTGCGGCGATGTCCCTGGAGGCGTTGAAGGGGACGTCATCGGCGTTCGACCCGCGGATCTCGAACGTAAGGCCTCACAAGGGCCAGATGCGGATTGCGAGGAACATGCTTACGCTCCTGGATGGGAGCGAGATCATGGTGTCTCACCACGACTGTCCGAAGGTGCAGGACGCATACTCGCTCCGGTGCATCCCCCAGGTCCTTGGTGCGAGCCTCGACGCCATCTGGTACGGCGAGGACGTGCTCGATGTCGAGATGAATTCCGCCACCGACAATCCGCTGTTCTTTCCGGAGGACGGGATGGTGATCTCGGGAGGGAACTTCCATGGCCAGCCGGTCGCGCTGGCGATGGACTTCCTTGGCCTTGCTGCCCACGAGATCGGCAGCTTCTCCGAACGGAGGATCGCCCGGCTAGTTGACGACAAGCTGAGTGGGTTGCCTCCGTTCCTGACAAGACACGGTGGCGTCGGTTCGGGGCTGATGGTCCCGCAGTACGTCGCAGCATCCCTTGTTTCCGAGAACAAGGTCCTTGTCCACCCAGCCTCAGCCGATTCCATTCCCACGAGCGCCAACCAGGAGGACCACAACAGCATGGGGACGATAGCTGCTTGGAAGGCCAGGCAGATCGTCGAGAACGTGAGGCGAGTCGTGGCGATCGAGATGATTACTGCGGCGCAGGGTCTCGATTTCATACACCTCAGTTCGAGCCCCGCAGTGGAGAAGGTCAGGGCCGCGCTCCGCAAGGAAGTGCCGCCACTGGAGGAGGACAGGTCGCTCTCCAGGGAGATCGAGAAGGTCGCAGAGATGATCTCCCAGGGAGCCTTCGTCGATGCTGCTGAGAGCGCGTGCGGGTTCCAGCGGACGTGACGTCGCAGGTATTTTCAATCCCCTGCAGGTATCCGACCCTATCATTTGAGGCGGTACTTTGGAAGACCTCGCCGAATTGGCAATAGAGCACGCGCTCAAGCTGGGTGCGGAATTCGCGGACCTGCGGATCGAATCGACGACTGGAACGAACATCCTCATCATGGACGGGAAGACCCGCACCCTCAACTCCGAGCGGGAGGCCGGGTGCGGTATCCGGGCTTTCGTGGGGGGCACATGGGGGTTCGTTGCGACGAGCGTCCTGACCAAGGCTTCTTTGAGGTCTGCCGCGGCCTCCGCCGTCAAGATGGCAAAGGCGGCAACGGCCAGGGCGAAGATCCAATTCGAAATGAAACCCGGCAAGGCGATGACCGCAACTGAGGAATACAAGTGCAAGGAGAAGCCGGCCGATGTCACGACAGAGGAAAAGCTTTCGTTCGCTCTGGGATTGGATAGGTCGGCGAAATCCTTCGACCCCCGGATCGGGAGCACGAATGCGAGGTATGACGACCTTGAGGCCGAGCGCGTGATCGCGAACTCCTTCGGTACCATGGTGCGCACCAAGGAGAGGTGGGTCCTGGCGGCGTGCTCGGCATGGTCCAAGTCGGAAGGCGTCACGCAGAGAGGGCATTCGTCCGCGGGGAGCGTCGGAGGGTATGAGCTCATGCGCACAAGTGGAGCTTTGGACCTGGGCAAGGAGGCGGCCGGACAGGCCGTCCGACTTCTGGATTCGAAGCCCGCTCCGGCCGGGAAATTCACGTGCATCCTTGACAATAAGATGACTGGCATGCTGGCGCATGAGGCGTTCGGCCACGCATGCGAGGCGGACGCGATCATCGCGGGCGCATCCGTGTTGGAGGGGAAGATCGGCAAGAAGGTGGCGGATGAAGGGATAAGTCTGGTAGATGATCCCACGATCAAGGATACGTTCGGGTTCTTCTCGATCGATTGGGAGGGCGTGAAGGCCAGAAAGCATGTCCTGGTCGACCATGGCGTGCTCGTAGGGTATATGCACAACCTTGAGTCCAGCAGCAGGCTCGGACAGAAGCCCAACGGTTCCGCCAGGTCACAGGGGTTCAACAGTCCGCCGATAATCAGGATGAGCAACACATACATTTCCGCAGGCGACTGCAAGAAGAGCGAGCTCTTCGACGGGCTCAGGCACGGTCTTCTGATTCAAGGCAACCAGTACGGCTACGTGGAACCGGCGAAAGGTCAGTTCATGTTCAAGTGCGACGAAGCCTACGAGATAAAGAATGGCGAGGTGGGGCAGAGGTACAGGGACGCCTCCCTTTCCGGGATCATACTCGATGTCCTGAACAATGTGGAGCGGATAGGCAACGATTTCTTCCTCGGCGATCCAGGGTACTGCGGCAAGGGAGGCCAATCGGCCCGGACCACTGACGGTGGACCGCATATCAGGGTCGCTGACATGGTCGTGGGGGGCCTGACGTGATGGTGGATCTGGAGGGTATTGCGGAAACCGCCGTGCGCCATGTCATGCATCTGGGCGCATCGGCATGCGATGTGCTGGCCGCCGATTCCAAGTTCACATCCGCAGAGATCGAGAAGGGCTCCATGAAGCAGTCAAGCCAGATCAGGGACCCCGGGGTCGGGATAAGGGCGTTCAAGAACGGATGCTCTGGCTTCTCCTTCTGCACAGGGCACGACATCAAGATCATACGCGAAATCGCGGAGCTCGCAGTGGC
>JBGOXV010000094.1:0-6717 GCA_041479325.1 Thermoplasmata archaeon | reverse complement strand
GTACGGGATCAAGGAGCACGCGACCATCACTCGCAGCTCGACCGGGAAGATGTACGAGGCGAAGTCCACCGAGAAGGAGTACCTCGATGAAGTGGCGGACAAGCTTGCCTCATCGCACAAGCACGAACCCGTCATCATCCTGGGCCCAGGGTTCCAGAAGGAGGCGCTTGCGAAGAGGTTGAAGGAGAAGTATCCCGAGCTAGCCAAACACATCGTGATCCACCATACGGGGCAGGCCGGCATGGCCGGGATCCATGAGCTCATGAAGATGGGAATCGGCGGGAAGTTCGTCGAAGAGAGTCGGGTTGCGTTGGAGACCAAGCTGATGGAGGAGCTGTTCGCTGAGCTGGGAAAGAACGGCATGTTCGCCTATGGCGACAATCAGGTCAAGGCGGCGGCGAATGCGGGCGCAATCAAGACGCTCCTGATACTCGACACCAAGGTCAGGGCCCCCGAGGTCGACCAGCTGATCAGAGCCGCAGAGAATTCGAAAGGGGAGTTCGTGATAATCAGTTCGCTCCATGAGGCCGGCAGAAGACTGGAATCTTTGGGCGGCATCGCCGCCATCTTGAGATACAAGATGGAGTGAACTGCAAGATCATCTTCGTCTGGCTTCGACCATGTCCAGTATCGCGTTCACCAGCAGGCTGCAGGGGAACGGTTTCGCCCAGAACGAGCACGCCCCTGCCTCGAGTGCCTGCTCGCGCACCGACATGTCTGCGCTTGAGAATATGATCGGCACGGAAGGATCGATCTTGAGTATCTCCTTCGTGGTCTGGACGCCATCCTTTCCAGGCATCCTGTGGTCCATTATGATGATGTCCGGTCTGCTCTTGAGCGTCTTGAAGATGTTCACGGCCTCGTCTCCGCTGGACGCAGAGAAGACAGTGAACCCGGCGGATTCGAACACGTCCTTGTAGAGGTCCCTGATGAAGTCCTCGTCCTCGACGACGAAGACCCTCGCCTTGTTCTTCCGTTCGGCTTCCGCGCCACACAGTTCGAATCCGGGTTCGATCCGCGAGAGTGGCATGATCCACGGAAATCGAGCGCTAACGCTCCTGCCGAAATGGTCTTCTAGACCTCCCAGTAACAATAGCGTGTCCTCGCATCCCATATAATCTGACGGCCCGATAATCTCGCCAACCGTCTTAAGAGTTTCTAAGTCCAAAGGGCAATTCTCCGATTTCACCTGCATATGGATGAGTCTTTGGACATTTCACTGATCGGAGACACGGCGTGCCGTTTCGAGGAGAATCCTTCATGTAGAGTGGATTGGCGAGTTGGGCGAATTCTGTAAGAAAGGAGTTTGATAGGTAGGAGGAGCATAATTCCTACCTATCTGGGATGGTTGTTTATCTTCAGTTCTCAGGGGATTGTGCAATAGGCTCGATCTCGGGCTCACACCCGAGGAGATCGTATACTTCTTCCCAGCTGTAGTGGTCGGCATCTACCATTTTTCACACCTGTTGGGTATCTCTAGTGGAAATGAAGGTCAATAACCTGACAGCAGGGGGTGCGCGAAAGTAGTCTGGCTCGTCAGATAGGCATCGCGAGTGCATGCCTGACGTGCACGGCCTCCCCGCGCTCCGCCAGGTCCATCTCGACAGGGGTCATCCTTGCGACTCCGACCGCCCGCGCCTCCTTGTCGTGAACGATCACGACATCGTCACCGATTCGGATCTCTTTGCCTGCCTTCTTCACACCCACGACGAAGAGGTTGCCCTTCGGCATGAAATCCTCAATCTCGACGCTGTACGAGTCCCTCTTGGCGAGGACGGCTCCGCCTTCGAGGGTCAGGGAGACCATGCCTCTATCCCCGGTCAGCATTCCGAGCTGAGCTTGGTCCCGGGTTATCTTCAGGTTCGGCCATCTCCCGTAGACTGTCGCATTCTCGCAAAGGTCAGCACCTGCATCGCCGAACTGGAACCGGCAGAGAGAACGCATGTCGTCGACATCCCTCGCTCTTCGTTTCGTGCCTTGCATCTCGGGAGCCTGAGCCTTGAGGGCGTCCGTGAGTCTCTGCAAGCTATCCCTCGACCCGGGACTTCCCTGCGAGGTGTCTACGAAATCCTTCAGGACCGAGTTGACAGGCTCTCGCTCGTCGCCCAGGTGCGATAGGACGAGGTCGTACTTCTGGCTCTCGACCAGCCAGCCCACCATCTCCTCGACCATCTTCTTCTCATCGCGGTCCCAGTGACCCGTGACGGGGATGTCGTAGTCCTTGGCAGGGTAGAACAGCTCGAGCTCGCGGGGGACGAGTCCGAGGGGAGAGGTCACGATGACCTCGTGCACAAGGCTCGCCTTCCCGCTGTCCCAGATTGCCTGCCTGAATCTCATGTGCGATTGCGAGAGCGAGTACGGCTTCTTTGCGGAGCATGGGATCAGCAGCAGGATGCGGGCTCCCTCTGGCCGCTTGTACCTCTGCTCCAAGCGCTTCCGCCACCGGAGGACGTCAGGCCTCGTGAGCGACTCCTTCGAGCCCGCGTGGAACCTCGTCCCCTTGATGGGCGCATGCATCTCGAGCAGGTCTTGGTGGTGAAGGTCGAGCAGGCGAAGGTTCTGGACCATCCACGGTTCAGACCTTATCCGGGATTCGACCAGCTCCCTGAGCATCCCCTCGGAGATCGAGTGCTTGACGAGTCTCAGCTCGTTGATCGCAGTGAAGTAGTTGTGCTGAAGCAGCTCGTCCTTGCCTCTTCTCCCCGCTGAGCACGCAGGGCAGGAGCACGGCAGCTCCTCCACTTTGTCGTACACAAGCTCTCCCGTGCTGGTCAAGTACCAGCCGTTCTCCGCTGACATTATCAACGGTATGGAGTCGAACACGTCGAACCCGCAGTATGCTAGGAAGGCGAGTCTTTGCGGTGTCCCCATGACGGAGCAGAACGTGGGTCGGACGAGATCCGGTCCGCCCTTCATTGTGGCGAGAGCGGCGATGAATCTCTCGGAATCGAGCATCATCCCAGCCGGGTCTGGAAGAAGGGCGAAGTCATCGCCGGGAGGTTCCCCTGCGTATGGCGACCCGCGGAAGCCAGGATGGAGGAGCGCGTGGTTCTCGGACCGCCTTGGTCCTGCCGAGAATGATGATGAGGCCATGACGAGATCGCCCTTGCCCCCCGTCCATTCCCGCTTCAGCCTGAGCTCTCCTGGGGGTGCGGGGTATCTCTCCGTGTCGACGAAGGCTATTGCAGGAGTCCTAACACTGATATCATCGATCTCGAGCGAGCCTATCCTTGCCAGGCCGTCCCGCTCCAATATCCCGAATTTCACGCCATGGGATTGCCCGGATACTAATAAAAGGAATTGACTGAAGTGGCCGCTCTCAGAAGGTCGTGACGACGTCGTGCTCGGCCATCAGCTCCCTCGCCTTCGTTGCGGGTATGAGCTTGAGCCCGTCGAATAGCATGCCTTCCTGGATCCCTCTGTCGGCCAGGTCCTCGCTGACCACATAGACTGGAACATCGAATTCGTACAAATCCTTGGTCGCGTCAACGTTCGAGGGCATCTTCAGGACCTCTGCCTTCTGCGTCCCGACTGCGTTGTAAACACCCTCTTCGACGAAGAGCACGGAGGTCTTCATGCCGTTGACCCCCATCGCAAGCGCCAGCCTCAGACCGGCGAAGGCGTCCTCGAGCCCGTACGGCGGTTTTGTGATCAGAACTAGGATCGATGATGCCATTCATCTACCTCCCGATGGTGACTAGCCTGTCCGAATCTGACACGAACTTGAACAGGTCGTTCGTCAAGCTCCCGACCTTGGCGCCTTCCATCTCCTCTCCTCTCTCGAACCCGCGCGCGGCGAAGCAGGTCTCGCACACCGCCGTGGTGGCGCCCCCTGACAGTACCTTCTGGAGCTCTGCCCCGACATTGGGGAACCGCTTCGGATTCTGCCCCTTCTTGACCACGGTGACCCCCTCTCCGTACCCGAAGAGGTGGACTCGGTAGCCCTTGTCCAGGGCGGCCTTCGCGATCTTGACCGCGACATTGGCGTCCATCGCCATCATCGACCCGGTCCTGAATAGTATTGTGAGTGTCTTGGTCATGAACTCACCTCAGAGAGTGATGCTCCTTTCCGTTTGCTCCATCAAGCAATCGACGATCTCCGGGTAACCGACCGCCTTTCCGAGCTTGAGGTCCGATGTCCCGAAGCCCCTCGCCTCGAGGTCCTCATGGGACACGAGCACCTCGCCGGCCACCTTCCCCAGCCGGTCAGCTGCCACCGACTGGACGGCCTGGTACACCCCGTCCTCGAGAAGCAACGCGGTCGCATCCTTCCTATCGGCAAGCCTCCTCATGAGGTGCGTCGGGTCCAGCTCCACAGGTGACTTCAACACGATGAACGCTGTCCTGGGCATCGGTATCACTGCTCAGCCGATGAACAGGTTCACGTTCGATTCTTGGGCCTTCTTTATGAATGCGGCTGCTCCCAGGACCTTGACTCCAGGTCTGAGGTCGCTCTCCGTTATCCCCATGAGGCCCATCGTCGTGCTGCACGCGTAGAAGTTGACGCCGAGCTCCATGGCCTGCTTCATCATCCCATCATAGTCCGGGATGCCCATTTTCTTCATGCGGCCGACCATCATGCCCGTGAATAGGCTCATCATTCCGGGCATCTTCGGCTTCACGCCCTTCTTGAGGAGCTTCGTGCCGAAGAACGTGTAGAACACGTTCACCTCGCTCCCCATCGATGCCGCCGTCGTGCCGAGTATGAGCGGCATCATCGCCTTGTCGAAAGTTCCTTCGCAAACAACCATGCTCATTCTGTCTGTCATCGTGAATCACATCTCCAAATCATTGTTTACTTGATCTTGATATAGAATTTCAGGGTCTTGCCCTCTTCCTCTGTCCCTATCAGCTGGTTGCCGGTCCTGCTGCACCAGGCTGGCACATCTTCCTTTGCGCCCACATCGTCCGACAGGAGCTCCAATACCTGGCCCGTCTTCATTTCCTTGGCCTTCTTCGCGAGCCCCACGATAGGCATGGGGCACATCAGACCCTTAGCATCTAGCGTTGCATTCTTGTCCAAGACCACACCTTCACGGTTATGACAACACCGTGCAAACCCGATTCGCTAGCGGCTAGATAAGCTTTTTCATGTCACGAACACTGGCAAGGCGTTAGTGCCAACGGTTAAGTATACTCCACGCACTACCGTGCGACATGGTGGAACCGCAGAAGATCCTCAGCGGGGATGCATCCTGCCGTGACATAGTGAAATGCCTTTACAGGCTCACGGACTTCGAGCTCGTGATATACAAGAAGCTCGTGAAGCAGGGTCCTCAGAGGGCGGACGATCTGTCCCCAGGGCTGAGGAAGGATCGAAGCACGGTATACAGGGCGCTCCAGAAACTCGTCGCGTCCGGACTCGCGTTCAGGGACACGAAGTCGATCGAGAGGGGAGGCTACTATCACGTGTATACTGCGGTGTCGCCCGATCATCTCAGGACGAAGCTCCACAAGTGCGCGGACGACTGGTTCAAGAACATGAACGAGGCGATCGAGGAATTCGACCTCGCCTGAGATACCCCCAGGGTTTCTAACGTATTGTATATAATGAGGACGAGGCGACCGCATCGCCCCCATGAAAGACTTAAATCCTATCAACCGATTGTCCTTTGATGTCGACGGACTTCAAAGGGATGGACGTCGTTTCCATCCGTGATTTTTCAAGGGAGCAGATCGAGCATGTCCTCCGCCTGGCGGAGAAGATGGTGCCGATCGCGAAGGGGGAGGAAAGGAGCGTCATGCTCGAGGGACGCATCCTCGGGACGGTCTTCTATGAACCATCGACCAGGACGAGGCTGTCCTTCGAATCGGCGATGGCCCGCCTTGGAGGCAAGTGCCTCGGGTTCGGAGAGCCAAAGGTCTCATCTGTGGCCAAGGGGGAGACCCTGGCGGACACGATCAGGATGATCGATTCCTACTGCGATGCCATCGTCCTCAGGCATACGCAGGAAGGTGCTGCAAGGCTCGCCGGGCACTTCGCCCGCAAGCCAGTCATCAACGCCGGCGACGGTGCGGGACAGCATCCGACTCAGACCATGCTCGACCTCTTCACCATCAGAAAGGAGAAGAAGAAGATCGAGGGGAACCATGTGGTCATCGTCGGGGACCTGAAGTACGGCAGGACGGTTCACTCGCTCTCGGAGGCGCTGGCGATGTTCGGCGCAGAGCTCACATTCGTCGCGCCGCCGAACCTGCAGATACCCAAGGAGCACCTGAAGGCGATCGAGGCCATGGGCCACAAGCCGAAGCTCAGCAGCACGCTCGGGGAGGCTCTCAAGGAAGCCGATGTGCTCTATGTCACACGGATACAGAAGGAGCGCTTCCCGGACCTCGCGGAGTACCAGAAGGTCGCGGGAACATACAGGATTGACATGCCCATGTTGAAGGACGTGAAGTCCGACCTGATCATCATGCACCCGTTGCCTAGGGTCGGGGAGATCGCCCCGGAAGTGGATGACACTCCATATGCGAAGTACTTCGAGCAGGCCTTCAACGGCGTGCCTGTCAGGATGGCCCTCCTGGGCCTTGTCCTGGGGGGATTGAAATGAAGGAGTTCAAGGTCACGCCAATCAGGAACGGCACGGTCATAGACCACATCAGCATGGGCATGGCGCTCAAGGTGCTGAAGATCATCGGTGTGGCGGAGGATGTCAGCTCGACGGTCAGCGTCCTGATGCACGTCCCGAGCAAGAAGGCCGGGTGGAAGGACATCGT
>JBGOXV010000093.1:0-6819 GCA_041479325.1 Thermoplasmata archaeon | reverse complement strand
TGTTCACATGGGTCGGACAATACCCCGGCCACAGGATTATCTCCTTGTCCTTCACGAACCTCTGGACATACAGCCCGAGGTTCGTGTCGGGAACGAAGATGATCTTCTTGTCTGGAAGCGACTGCACGATCTTGACCGCGTTGGCCGAAGTGCAGCAGATGTCAGTCATTGCCTTCACTTCCGCGGACGTGTTCACGTATGAAACGACTGGCGCCCCGGGATGCTCCTCCTTGAGCGCTCGGAGAGACTCTGGATCGACCATCGCAGCCATCGGGCACTTGGCCTTCAGGTTCGGGTGGAGGACGATCTTCTCCGGGTTGAGGATCTTGGCCGATTCCGCCATGAAGTCCACACCGCAGAACACGATGACCTTGGCCTTGGTCTTGGATGCCTGGACCGAGAGCCCGTAGGAATCCCCCAGGAAATCGGATATCTCCTGGACCTCCTTCCTCTGGTAGTTGTGCCCGAGTATGATGGCGTCCTTCTCCTTCTTCAGGTCGAGTATCCTCAACTGAAGAGCGTTCAGAGTCACGAGAATCGGTTTATAAACTGGACCGTATTAATCCTTTCCTTGGGACAAACGAAAGGATGCTCCGGCTGGGGACGATTGATTGGCCTCTTCTACCTCGCATTTCGAATCGATTGACCGCCTATCCCGTGATATTGGGCGCAGACGACTGGATGATGATTCATATTAAGTCACGAAGCTTCAAATATGGCACGGCCGATAATATTGGGACGGGAAGGGAATGAAGCCGGTCATAGATCCTAAGCTGTGCAAGGGCTGCAACATCTGCATCTACATCTGTCCGAAGAAGTGTTACTCCAGAGGCGCTGAGATTTCCGAGATGGGATACTTCGACGCTGTCGTCAGCGCGCACGAGAAATGCTACAATCACAATCGATCGGGAAAACTACTCTGCGAGCTCTGCATCCTGAGCTGCCCAGACCAGGCGATCTCCTGGCACCCCGAGACCGAGGAGGAGCAGAGCAAATGAGGGCCCAACCGGGAGAATACTTCATTCAGGGGAACGAGGCCTGCGTCGAGGGGGCCATCGCCGCCGGTGTGAGGTTCTTTGCGGGTTACCCGATAACCCCGTCGACCGAGATCGCGGAGGGCCTAGCTAGAAGGCTCACGGGGGCCGATGGAGTGTTCCTCCAGATGGAGGACGAGATAGCCTGCATATCCGCGGTCATAGGCGCTTCCTGGGGAGGCGTGAAGTCGATGACAGCGACATCCGGCCCAGGATTCTCCCTCATGCAGGAGGCCATTGGATACGCCGCGATGTCGGAGACGCCCGTTGTGATAGTCAATGTCATGCGGGGAGGACCTTCGACTGGCCAGCCCACTCGCGCTTCGCAGGGCGATGTCATGCAGACCAAGTGGGGCTCCCATGGCGATTACCAGGTCATCGCATTCGCGCCGGCATCCGTGCAGGAGATGTTCGATCTGACCATCGAGACCTTCAACTACGCGGAGAAGTACCGGGTCCCGGCATTCCTCCTGTCCGATGCCGAGGTTGGCCACATGAGGGGCCCTCTCAAGATCCCTGACAAGCTCAGGATCGTGAACAGGAAGGAAAAAGGGGTCAAGCGCTCTGACGAGGCCTATGACATCTCAGACGAGCTGGTCCATCCTTTCCCAGTCTTCGGTAAGGGTCACAAGACGATGATCACGGGCATGACGCACGGTGAGGACTCTCGGATAGAGCCCGAGGACCCCAGGATCCACCAGGAGCTGGTCACACGGCTCTCGGAGAAGGTGCTCAGTAACCGGAAGGACATCAACAGGTGGGAGGTGATGCGCCCGGGTTCGAAGACCATGGTCGTTTCTTACGGGGCCGCGTCGCTCGGCGCGATGGAGGTCGCTGCCGAGGACGACAGGATCGGTCTGCTCAGGCTGAAATCCATCTGGCCTTTCCCCGAGGAGCCAGTCGCGGAGACCGCGAGCCAGTGCGACAGGATGCTCGTGTGCGAGATGAACCTCGGTCAGCTATACGGTGACATCAAGAGAGTGGCGCTCGAGGCTGGCTGTCGGAAGATCGAGCTGCTCTCGAAGATAGGCGGGGACCCGCCGACGCCCAGCGACGTTAGGCACAAGCTGAGCGAGATGGGGGCGATCTGATGGAGCTGTTCGATTTCTATAGAAAGGACCGCTGGCCGCATGTCTTCTGCCCAGGATGCGGGAACGGCACTGTGATGAACTGCTTCTACAGGGCGTTCAGCGACCTCGGGCTCCCCTTGGACCGGACTGCTTTTGTCGGCGGGATTGGCTGCTCATCGAGGATCCCACTCTACATCAATTCGGATGCGCTGCACACGACCCATGGTAGGGCCATCGCGTTCGCTACTGGATTGAAGCTCGCGAGCCCGGAGCTCAAGATCGTTGTCTTCACGGGCGATGGCGACCTGGGCGCGATCGGCGGGAACCACTTCATAAACGGATGCAGACGCAACCTCGACATGACGGTGATCTGCATCAACAACAACATCTATGGGATGACGGGCGGCCAAGCGTCGATAACCACGCCGCACGATTTCCTGTCGACCACCACGCCGCAGGGGAATAGGGAATACCCATTCGACCTTGCGGAGATCGCCGTGGCGGCTGGTGCGAACTACGTCGCCCGGTGGACCACCAGGCAGGTCCACGAACTCACGAACTCGATCAAGACCGCGCTCCAGAAGAAAGGGTTCGCGTTCGTCGAGATAGTGTCCCAGTGCCCGACCAACTTCGGTCGGAGGAACAAGATGGCCGACCCCACCCAGCTACTGGACTGGTTCAAGGAGAGCTCGGTCAGGAGGGACAAGACGAGGGCGGCAGCGGTCGATCACGTTGATCTGAACCTCGCCGGCCAGATAACCGTCGGCGAGTTCGTCGACAGGAACCGCGAGTCTTACGAGGAGCTCATCGGGGTTGTGAAGCATGGATAGGCAGATCAGGTTCTCGGGCTTCGGCGGCCAAGGCGTGATCCTCATGGGGATAGTCCTTGCCCGCGCGGCCTCCCTCTACGAGAAGACATCTAACGATGGTGGACACTCCGGAGGGAAGCAGGCCATCCAGACACAGTCCTATGGGCCTTCGGCAAGGGGTGGGCATTCGAAATGCGATGTGAAGATCTCGGACCATCAGATGCTCTACCCATTCGTCGAGATCCCAGACGACCTCATCATCATGTCTCAGCAGGCCTACCTGAAGTACATCGACGACAGGAAGCCGGACACCAGGGTAATCATCGACCCGGACATGGTCCTAGAAAGGCCGAAAGGGGATGTCTACGAGATCGGTGCCACAAAGGCGGCCGAGACCCTGGGCACCAGGATAGTGGCCAACATAGTCATGCTGGGAGCCTTCAGGGAGATGTCGGACATAGTCTCCCGCGAAGCGCTTGAGAGGGCGCTTTTCGATTCATTGCCCCCGGCCACGCACGAACTCAACAAGAAAGCCCTGAGCCTCGGGGCCGAGCTGGGACGCGAGGCAAAGGCCAAGCGAGCGAAGGGTTAAAGACGACAAAAGCATTGGATGGCCTAGGGGCTGCAAATTGATTATAGAATCCGTGCTCAAGGAAGGGAGAAAGGCCCTTGCGGAGAACGAGGTCAAGGAACTCCTCCGAGAGTCGGGAATCCCAACGACGGATTTTCAGGTCGTGGGTAAGTACGAGGAGATGGACCAGAAGAAGCTGAAGTTCCCTGTCGTCCTGAAGGTCTGCTCACCGAACATCCTGCATAAGACCGACGTTGGCGGAGTCGTCCTGGACATTCCGAAGGACCAGCTTGAACAGGAGTTCAAGAAGCTGAGGGAGAAGTTCCCCAATGAAAAGCTCCTGGTCGAATCCGTGCAGGACAGGCGCGTCGAGGTCATTATCGGCCTGATCAATGATCCCACATTCGGCCTGACGGTCATGTTCGGCCTGGGCGGCATTTACACGGAGGTCTACAAGGACGTTACCTTCAGGGTTGTGCCAATCAAGCGCGAGGACGCCGAGGAGATGTTGCACGAGATCAAGGCGGCGCCGATCCTCGAGGGCTTCAGGAAGATCAAAGTGGACAGGGATGCCATATTGAATGTTCTCATGAAAGTCTCATCACTGGGTGAGAAGTACATGGACAAGATCGATCAGATGGACCTCAACCCGGTCTTCGTGAAGGAGAAGGGAGCGGTTGTGGTAGACGCGAAATTGTTGCTGAGATGAGTTCCTTCCGAATTGAATAGTGGTCAGCGGGGTCTTGCAGTTGATCGCGAAAGGTGGGCGGGGGTTCGTGGGGCTGGGCGTTCTTGCGACCGTCGCCGCGCTTCCTTTCGAGATCTACGCTGCAATCGGGTTTGGCGCATTCACCATCTTCCTCGCAATCGTGTTCAGGGACCCCAAACGCACGATCGGGAAAGGGATAGTTGCCCCTGCCGACGGGAGGATCAGGGAGGTGGATCCGTCCACGGGCCTCGTCTCGACTTACCTCGCACTTCGCAACGTCCACGTCACCCGAGCGCCGATTGCCGGCGTAGTCGAGAAGGCGGATGTGATCAAAGGGAAGCACATGCCCGCGTTCGCGAAGACATCCACGCGAAACCAGAGGTTCGAGATACTCGTGAGGACAGAGATCGGGCAAGTCCGCGCCGTCGAGATGGTCGGGGCGATAGCTCGCCGCATCGTGCCCTACATCGAAGAAGGACAGTCGCTCGCCAAAGGGGAAAAACTCAGCCTGATACGCTTTGGGTCCCGGGTCGACCTCTTCTTCCCAGTCGGTTCTGTCAGGATCATGGTCAAGAAAGGCCAGAAGGTAAGGGCTGGGCTTACACAGATCGCGGAGGTGCCGGATGGCGGCTTGGAGTAAGGTGTCTCTTGGGGACCTGTTCACGCTCGCGAACGGCGTCCTGGGTTTCGTCGCGATCACATTCATTCTGGACAAGGACTTCCTGGGCGCGATATACCTGCTGTTCCTCTCGATGATGATGGACGGGCTGGACGGGTACATGGCGAGGAAGTTCGGCAGCAAGCACACGAGAGGACAGGTACTGGATTCCATCTCGGACTCCATATCCTTCGCCTTCGCGCCAGCGCTCCTCATCTATGCGGAGTTCCACACGCCCGGCGATCCCCTGATATCGTCTATCTCGCTCCTCGTGGCCATAGCGTTCATCGCCTCGGGGCTGTTCAGGCTCGCGAGGTTCAGCGTCGGAGGCTACCAACTCTCGTATTTCGTCGGGATGCCCGCACCCGCGGGAGCACTCGTCATCGTCCTGATATGCATGCTGTTCGGGGTCGTGCCGCAGCCGGATGGAACGAACCGCTACTACTTCATCGCACTTTCGTCTCCCGCGCTGGTCCTCGCATTCGGGCTCCTGGTGAGTTTCCTGATGGCCTCGGAGATCCCCTACCCCAAGATCAGGGGAAGGATGGCGGCCGCAAGCGGGTTCGCGCTCTTGCTCGCCGTCATGCCCGCGATAGCTGGCTTCCTCATAGTCGGCGACCAACCCTTATATACAGCATTCTCACGTACCGCCACGAGCATAGCGCTGGCATTATCGTTGGTCTATGTTTTCGGGGGCCCTTTGTATGAGCGACACGAGAGAACAGAAAGCGGATAGCTACTTCTCGTGCTCTGATGCTGAAAGGGCGGCCTTCGAGGCGGGGATCAAGCTCGGGACCATCTACCATCAGTTCGTGGGCGTCCCCTTGAGCACGGGCACGGTCAAGACGCTCGAAGAGGCGATAGAGGCGGGGAGCCGGGTCCAGCCGTTCGTCGAGGACGTCAGAGTGACGATCGACAGGTCCAAGCTGCGGGACAAGCACGGTCAGTACGACTACGTTCCCCTGACCGGGGACATGCTAGATGTCTCCCTCGTCGTCAAGTACAAGAGGACGCGGGTGAGGGCGAGCATGAAGTTCCTCAAGGAGATGAACTACCCTCTCATGTACATCGAGAAGATAGAAAGGGCATGAGATACTGCGCGAAGATTTCCAAACTGGATTGAGATGCTGAAGACTTATGAGATTTATGACATACATCATATATTTGAAAGGCCATACAGGTGAGCGTTTGTCTGGTTCTATGGTGAGGCGATGACGAGGGGAATCAAGGTCGGTATTACAGGTCTCCCAGGAGCGGGGAAGACTCAAGCCCTCGTGAAGGTGATCGAGATGCTCGAGGAGGAGAGCCTCGTTGTCGGGGGCATGGTCACCGAACCGATCGTCGAGAGCGGGAAGCGGGTCGGATTCTACGTCATGGACTGGAAGAGCAAGCGAAAGGCTGTCTTCGCCCACATTGAGACGGAATCGAAGTTCTACGTCGGGAAGTACGGCGTCAATCTGGAGAGCCTGGACACAGTCGGTGTCGAGGCTCTGGTCGACGCCAGCAAGTCCGCGGACGTCATCGTGATCGATGAGGTCGGCAAGATGGAGGTCGAGTCCGAGAAGTTCGTGAAGGCAGTCAAGGACGCGATGGAGGTCGACAAGCCAATCATACTAACCCTTCACAAGAAGTCAAGGAACCCGCTGCTCCAGGACATCCGGAGGAGGGACGATGTGAGGATACTCGAAGTCACACCGATCAACAGAAACCTCCTCCCGTACAAGATCATCAAGCTGATGAAGGGCGAATACGTTTGATGCCGGATGGCTTTGCCAAGGTCAGGGAGGGCATAACCGACCTTCTTGTGCCCGAGAGTTTCTGCAGGAAGGGCCCTGGGACTCGGACTGGCGATGTGTTCTACAACAGGCAAATGGAGTTCGGCAGGGACATCTCAGTCATCTTCGGAAGGGAGATATTAAAGGAAGGACAGAAGATCCTCGATGGACTTGCGGCGACCGGAGCGAGAGG
>JBGOXV010000092.1:0-6821 GCA_041479325.1 Thermoplasmata archaeon | reverse complement strand
CGGAGGAGGCCTAAGGAACCTGCTACGACTCAAGACGAGCATCGGATTCGAGATTGACGATCCAATGAAGCCGAACCGGGTCTTCGACGTGCTTCAAGAGCTAGGAAACGTCGCAGACGAGGAGATGTACCAGACATTCAATATGGGCATGGGGTACTGCCTGGTCGTGCCGGAGGATGAGGCATCCGCCATCGTGAAGGCCGCGGGCAGAGGAGCCAAAGTGGTCGGCCGCGCGGTGAAGAAACTGGGCGTTAGAGTCCCTGGGCTGGGACTCGACTACACAAGGTACTGATCACTTCTTGAGAGTACCGATTACTGGATACCGCGCGAGGACATCCTCGTCGTGGGGTGCGTCCGTCATTTCACTTGTAATGTCCCTGCCTGCAGTGTGCATCCCCTGGTGATCGCCATCGACCCACAAGTCGCTTTTCGAAACATCGTAGATCTTGCCCTGGAAGACGAACCAAACACTCGTTCCTCCGGGACCCTTGTGCTTCGCCACCTCTTCCATTGTGTACTCCGGAAGCCCTGCCATGCGGACACCCAAGGTGATTTCCTGAGATTAATCTTTCAGTCCTGAAGAGAACGGATGGCAATGGCATTGTCACTTGCCTAGCAGAGAGCCGACCACAGCCCCGAGAGCGGTGCACGTCTCGAGCGACATCCCCCTGCTGGTGATATCGAGATGCCTGTCGCATCTCTCGAACATCTCCTTTGGTAGACCACGTGGGCCCAGACCGAATAGGAGCAGGAGCGATTTCCCCGAAGTGATCAACGAACGCACCTCGGATGGACGGACGACTTTCCCAGCAGACGGCTTTCTGGTAGTGATGATTGCCTCGCCAAGCTGCGGGGGAAAGCCCTTCTTCGGAAAATCGAACGACGAAAACCGTCCCTTATTGGCTAGCTCGACCAGATACCTCCCGCTCTCCCCTATGCTGGTGGTGGTCGAGATCCATTCTGCGATCTCGAGCGGGGTCGAGAGCTCCTTGTCATAGGGGAAGCCGAACGTGGCGAGATTGCAGTCGAAGGCGAGAGCCAACGGACCGGCCCTGGCAAGCGCCCGACGATGCGACTCGTGGAACTTGATTGGGTCGTAGCTGTTGTACAATCCTATTGTCACTCTGCCAGCCATGAAATGGAAATCCGCGTAGTCCTACTTGGACCTCTCTACTCGGGAGCCTTTCTCGCCCTGCCGCAGATGGCGTATTGATCCCCGTCAAAGAAAACATCGAGGTCCGGGTTCTTGTCCTGCAACTCTTTGATCTTGTCCAAGACCTCTCGGAGGCTCAGTTCGGTGTGGTCCTTGCTGATCTTAACGAGGACACGTTTCTCCGCCATCAAATATCACTTTTTTGCCATCTGGCGCAACACTTCTTATTGAGCATCTCGATATAAATACGTTTACTCTGGGTGCTCCCCTGACAGCGCGCGCCCACGCGCGTCAGTGACCCGCGGGCGAGGACATGGTGGCGGGGAGCGTGCCCTTCGGCCCGTAGACCGGATTGACCTTTAGCTTTGATGCCTCCAGAGCCTTGGCCCTTGTCTCCTTGGTCAGCTTCCCCAGCTGCTTGATCTTCTTGTCAAAGGTGTCGATGTACTTCGGCAGCACCTTGTAGATAGGCAGGAGCATCGGCACGAAAATCACTCTGTCCTTGCCTATCCCGAGGGCATCCAGCTCCGGAGCCATGGCTTTCAGCCGCTCCTCGATTATGTGGGAGACCTTCCCCCCCTCTTCGTCCGAGAGCAGCACTCCGTCCGCCCCCATCGCGAACGCCTTAAGCACCTCCCGTCTCGATATGCGCGTCGCATAAGGTACCCTCATGATCCTGATCGACGGCGGGTACTCCATCCTAGCAGTGCCCGCGGAATCGGCAGCGACATACGCGAGGGTGTCTCCGAAGAACCCGATTATGCGCGGCTCTTTGGCGTCCACGCTCAGGAGGCCTTTCATCTCCGCCTCCACCTGGGAATCTGTGTAGTTCTTGAGTTCGAACACGTGCTCCGGACACTCAGATACGCAAGCACCACAACCGATGCAGGCGATCTCATCGATCCGAGGGACCTCGTCGACGCCTATCGCGTTGACGGGACAAATGGCCTCGCACGCCTTCCACTTGGTGCACTTCAAGCCGTCGGCCACATACGCCTTGACGGGGTCGATGAGCATCTTGCCGGTCCCGAGGAACTCGATCACCTGGGCCGCGGTGCTCCGCCCGTCTATCACGCTGTCCCTGACATCCTTCGGGCCAAGGGCGACTCCGGCGGCGAATATGCCCGGCCTGTGCGTCGAGACCGGTTCCATCTTCGGGTGCTTCTCGGACACGAAGCCGTCCTCCCTCAGGGGCACCCCGAGCATCTTTGCCAGCTCCTCGGTGCCCTTCGAGGGCACCATCGCGGTGCAGAGCACGACGGTGTCGAACTCGTTCTCGATTATCTCACCGAGAGTGACATCCTCCGCCCTGACCATCACCCCGTTCTCACCCTCCTGGATGTCCGAGACCTTGCCGTGGATGAACTTGACTCCGAACTCCTCCATGGCCCTGACATAGAACTCCTCGAAGCCGCTCCCCGCAGCTCGTACGTCTATGTAGTAGACGTAGACCTGCATGTATGGGAAGGTCTTCCTGAGAATGACGGACTGCTTTATCGCGTAGTTGCAGCAGATCTTGCTGCAGTAGGGCACGCCGACCTTCCTCGTCCTCGAGCCGGCGCACAACACATAAGCGACCTTCTTGACCCTGTTCCCGTCGGACTTGCGCTTGAGCACCATCCCGGCCCCGCACTCGTTGATCATCAATCGCTCCATCTGGGTGGCCGTGATCACGTCGGGCAAGGATGTGTCGTACTCGTGCAGCTGCTTCACGTCGAACATGTCGAAGCCGGTCGCCACCACGACCGCGCCGACGTCGAACTCTTGGAACCGCTCCTTCTCCTCCATGTCGATGGCGTGGGCGGCGCACACCTTGAGGCACGCTCCGCACTTCTTGCACTTCTCGAAATCGACAACGTATGATGCCGGGACAGCCTGCGGGAATGGCTTGTAGATCGCCTTTCTCTCATACAGGCACTCCTCGAACTCGTTCGGAATCTTAACCGGGCAAACCTTCTCGCACTTGGCGCACCCTATGCACTTCTTCGGGTCCACCCCTTTCGGGCCGATCCTCACCTTCACCTTGTAGTTCCCTGGCGTTCCCGAGAAACCGACAACCTCTGTGCCGGTGTAGAGAGCGATGTTCGGGTTGGAGGCCACGTCGACCATTCGCGGGCTGAGGATGCAAGGAGCACAGTCGAGGGTCGGGAAGGTCTTGCTGAGTTGGGCCATCCGGCCGCCTATGCTGGATTTCTTCTCGATCAAGTAGACCTTGTAGCTTGAGTTGGCTAGCTGGAGAGACGCCGATATGCCCGCGATTCCTCCCCCGATGACGAGGACGTCCTTCGACATCGCCATCTCCTTGGGGTAGAGGTCCTCGAGCCTGGACGCCCTGAACACTCCTCCCTTGACAAGGTCCTTGGCCTTCTCGGTCGCTGCACCCTTGTCCTTGTGAACCCATGAGCATTGCTCCCTCAGGTTCACCATCTCCAGCGAGTACGGGTTCAGGCCCGCCCCCTCAACGGTCTTCCTGAAGGTCTTCTCGTGCATCTTCGGGGAACATGACGCGACGACGACCTTCGTCAGCTTGTGGGCCTTGATGTCCTCGACTATCTGGTTCTGCCCAGGCTCGGAGCATGTGTAGCTGTTGTCGCGGCTGACGACGACGTTGGGGAGGTCCTTGGCGTACTCGGCGACGGACTTGCAGTCGACCGTTCCTTCGATGTTCGTGCCGCAATGGCATACATAGACGCCGACCCGCTCCTCCTTCGGCTTGTCGTCTTTCTTGACGGTATGTTCTGGCATCTGAGCACAATCGTATGCTTAACAGGGTAATTGTCTCTTTTGGCAGACACCGGACCAGGTTACGAGGTGCAACTCGAGGGTCCCTTTCTCAGCGTCGATTCCGTCAGACGCAAATATAAATATCTGGCCCAGGCTATTTACGCCAGGACTGGATGGGAAATGTGAATTTCCCCCAATGTATGGTCCTTATGCAAACCCAGTGCTCCCCGGTTGATTCGGTCAAGGAGAGATGATGCCCCCGGAAGAGGAGTCTCCCACCACCGTCACCTGCCCCATATGCGGCTATCAATCGCCGGAGGGCTCTACACGTTGCCCCCACTGCTACAGCTCGCTCGACCAGCCCCGGAAGGAGGAGCCTGCCGATGAGGGGGAGGCCAAGACCGAGGTGGAGAAGAGCCAGGAGGAGCTCCGCAAGATACCTGGCGTAGGAGCGGCCAAAGCTGACACTCTGTACGAGGCAGGTTTCCATTCTCTCAAGGATATTCAGCAGGCCAGCCCAGAGGAGCTGTCCGAGGTCAAGGGGATAGGAGAGAAGCTCGCGACCAAGATAATCGAGGGGGCGAAGGAGATCGCCCCTAGCAACGATTCCAACCTCTCAGGATGGCTCTCAGGGGAGGACGAATCGCTGACGAGCTGGCTCTCGGGCCAGGAGAAGGACGGCACCGAGGCTGCCGTGACCTCTCCCAGGGAGGACGCCAAGGACGAATCGCTGGCCAACTGGCTCTCCGGACGGGAGGAAGATGTCAATTCATGGCTCCAGGACACGAGCGCATCGGAGGCGGCCGAGCCCCCGGAACAGCTGGGGCCGAACGAGCGGCTCGCGAGGGAAGCGGAGCTGATCCAGCTCCGGGAGACCATCAGGGAGAAGCTGAAGCAGTTCGAATCCGGCGACTTCGACCCACTTGTGGTCTTAGAGGAGCTTGCAAAGGTCAGCGCTGGACTCGAAGCGGAGAAGAGCAGGTCGCACCAGCTCGAGGAGGAGCTGGAGAACATCAAGAGAGGCAGTCTCGCGGTCATCAAGTTCATCAAGAACCAGCAGGGGACGGGAGCGGATGCCGAGGCACTCGCCGACAAACTCGCGTCGGAGATGGCGAACAGGGAGACCCAGGAGCTCAGGATAATGCAACTCGAGGAGGTCGTGTCCACGCTGAAGTACACGATCGAGAACACTCTCTCCGATTCGCCGGCGGACATCCAGGAGCTCAAGAGGAAGGAGCTCGCGATCCAGGAAAAGGAGGCGCAGCTCAGCGCCATGAAGAAGCAGCTGCTCGCGAAGGAGGAGGCCCTCGGCCAGGGGCTGCTCCAAGGCGCCGTCCAGGCCCCGGTCCAGAGCGGACCATCATACTCGCAGGTCTCGAACAACGCCCAGAGGGACCTAGAATACTCCAACAAGATCCAGGAACTCGAAGCAAAGCTTGCAGAAGCAGAGCTGACCATCAAACAGAAGAACGAGATCAAGGCGATCTCCGAAGGCCCGGCCAAGGCCGTCGACAAGGAAGTCATGAGGAAGCTGGAACAGGCCCAGATGGCCGAGCGGACGCTGGTGGTCAGGGAGCAGGAGGTCCAGAGGCTCAGGGAGGAGCTGAGGATACGCGACGAGGAGATGCAGAAGCTCAAGGAGCCGATGAAGTACAAGGAGGACGAGGTGCTCAGGCGCGAGGAGGACCTGATGTACCGGGAGAGGCTGCTCCAGGAGGAGATGAAGAAGGTCTCCCAGACGAAGTCGGAGCTGGGGAACCAGGACGAGCTGACCCTCAAGAGGCGCCTCGAGGAGCTCCAGGCCGAGGTCAACGAGAAGGAAGAGGAGATCCGGCGGAAGGAGAAGTTCCTCGGCTCGAAGGAGGAGGAGCTGCGGCTCAGGGAGCAGGGCGTCATCTCGGACGAGATAGAGAAGCGCGAGCAGGACCGAATGCTCGAGGTCAAACAGGAGAAGATCAAGACAGGAACGGTCAGGCTCGACGACCTCCTTCTGGGCGGGATACCGTTCGGTTCCAACGTCCTGGTCTACGGCCCGCCGTTCACCGGCAAAGAAGTGCTGATCAGCGTCTTCATGGCTGAGGGCCTCAAGAAGGGGATACCTGCCCTGTGGATCCTCACGGAGAAGAGCCCGAAGGAGATCCGCGAGGAGATGACCTTCGTCGTGAGCGGCTACGAGGAATATGAGAAGCTGGGGCTCGTCCGCTACGTGGATGCTTACTCGAGGAGCATGGGGGACGACAGCACGGACCCCTACACGGACTACATCGAGTCTCCGACAGACTACGAGTCCATCCAGAAGGCAGTGGAGACCGCCACGAAGCAGTTCAAGGAGAAGCACAAGTACTACAGGGTCGGGTTCAGGTCGATCTCCACCCTGATAGCATACCTAGACCCCGCGACCGCCTTCAGGTTCTTGAGCCCGGTGTGCGGCCGCAGGAAGAGGGACGGTGCGGTCGGGATGTACACGATCGAGAAGGGCGTCCACGGTGAGCAGGAGATCCAGATGATCGGCTCGCTAATGGACGGCATGATCGAGTTCAAGATCGAGAACCTGAACACGTTCCTTTCAGTGAAGGGCATCTGCGATGTCCAATCGAGGGCCTACATCAGGTACTCCGCGACGAAGGTCGGCGTGACCATCGGGTCGTTCTCGCTTGACCACATCAGATAGACCGATGGTTCGACTTACTTAGAATATACTCACGCAACTTCCATCGAGCGACTCTTGTCCTTGCCGCTGGGGGCCTTCTGTGGAGGCGCTGTCTGGATCTGAGGCGGCGGAAGCGGTGGGGGAAGTCCGAGGTCCCTCGCAGTGACCACTGCGGATGGCATGCAATTCGCCCATATCGCCGCGAGCAGCGGGTTGAAAACGTCGTTCGGAAGGGCGTTCGTCTGCGACCACTGAGCTGCCAAGGTCTTGGCCTCCCCGTCCCAGACCACCTTG
>JBGOXV010000091.1:0-6998 GCA_041479325.1 Thermoplasmata archaeon | reverse complement strand
GTCGTGGACTCGGTAAGGATGTGTTTCTGTTGGTTATTCATCGCGACCCTCATTCCCTCTACGACGTGCATCTTCTCAGGAACATCATACGAGACGACCATCGGTTCGTATATGCTCAGGTAGGGCAGCCAGTCGCTGATGATGGAAGTCCTTCTGATGTCCTCTAGGACCGACTTCCTCCTCGTGCCGGCCTTCGCATCCCACACAGATATGCCGCAGCCGTCGGTTGTGTAGTAGCTGTGAGTCCCGTCGCAGGGTAGGTCGAACTCCTTCGTCCTGCCCGCGAGCACGATGTTGCTGGGGGCTTTGGCGATCAATGTCTTTACGACGTCCTTGGGGAACTTGACGTCGGGGCTCTTCTCGTCCACGATGCAGCCGGCGCTCTTGAGTGCCTTTCGTGCTTTCGCGCTGTGCACCCTGACTCCGGTCTTCTCCATTATCTCGAGGGCTGCCTCGTGTATCTGGCGCTTGTCGTTCTCGCTCATCGTACTGAAGGGCGGTCGTATCTTGAATCTCTCCGCGAAGTCTGCCATTTTTCTTCACTCTCCTCCTGAACATGTTCAGGTCTTTTCTTCCGGCTCCATGCAGAAGAAAGCGTTTCCGCCCGATTCTGCGTGCTCACCAGCAACGCTTCTCGAGCCTCTCGATGCCCCAGCTCCTCGTGTACTCCTTCAGGAGACTGTCCAGGTTCTTGCGTGCCTCGGGTTCCAGGGGTTCGGGGGTGTGCGTCGCTAGGATGTTCTCCATCCTGTCCTTCGCCCTCACGTTCGCGTCCTTGGCACCTGAGCTCATCCATTTCGTCCTGGTCCATCTATCCGACAGTCTCGGCTGGAGGTGTTCCTTCCTGAATCGCACCATCGTTTCCTTCTGCTTCAGATAGTTACCCATCGGTCCGACCTTGTTTATCAGGTCGACCGAGAGCGTCTCATCGTTGACCTCCACCCCCTCAGCGAACCTGAGGGCGTTGGAGGCTATCTCGTCGTCAATGATGAGCTGGATGGGCGAGTAAGTGTTGAATGCCTCGATCGCACCGTAGAAAAGGTCCGAGAAATCGGCTCCGGCGGATGCGGCGGCCAGAGCGGCGAAGGCCTTTTCATACGCGGCCTGAACGTCGGGCACCTTGGAGTCGCTTTGGACTCCCATGTTGCTCGGCAGATCATAGAACTTCGCGAGCTGGACAGCCCCGACACCGATGAGCGAGAACTCGGGCGCTCCCGTGGCCGCCATGCCAGTCCTCATGTCGAGGGGACAGGAGACCGAGCCGTAGATGATCCTCGGGGTCCTGGTGACACAGCTCGCGATTACGACCGAACTCAGCACCTCAGCATTCTGTTGAACCAGTAGACCGGCAATCGATGCAGGGGCGGTACCGCCTGCCAGGGCCATCACCGTGACGAACACGGGCATATCCATCGCGGAGTAGCCGAGGAGAGCCTCAAGCATGGTATGCTCGTGAGACAGTGGGCTAATCGGATCGATGTACCCACAGAAGAGCGGCTTCTTCCTGAGTTCCTCTCTGTTACCATAGAACGCTTCTCCGAGGCGCATGGCGAGCTCCACGTCGTTCTTGTCCACGCTACCCCCATAGACGCACTTCGAGCTGTGGACAAGCCCCGCGGTCATCGCGACGACGCGTCGCACCTCGTCTGGAACGTCGCTGATGTGTGTGGGGACATATGCGATCTTGACATTATCCAGCGCGTCGAGGAGTCTGCAGCACTTTATGCCGTCAGCGAGCGTAGAGTTGCTTGCCTTGCCAGTGTCGGGGTCGATGTAGTAAACGCACTCCGCGCCGGGACCCATCTTCGTCTTTCCGTCGACGACCTCGAAGGTGTTCTTCTCGCTGCGCGCGTGGAACTTGAAGTTCTTCTTGCAGGACTTCACGGCCTCCATAACGACCGATTCCGGCATCTTCACGATCTTGGTCTTCCGGTCGACCTCGAGACCTTTCTTCCTCTCTAAAAGAGTGAGCGTCTCCTCAGAGTTGACGAGCACGCCGGTCTTGCTCAGGACCTTCAGAGTCGCACCGTGTATAGCCTCCAAATCGCTTTCGTCCAAAACCTTCAGCATTCGTTTTCTGGAGACCACGGATATTCACCTCTGTTCACCAAGGCGCCGACGACCTGGACCAGCTCGGGACATTTCCTACTGGCAACCCCGAAATCTGCGCGCCAGATTCCTCAGCTAAGGGACAATAATCCTTCATTTAGATAAAGGGGCGCATCCGGCATTGTAAGAACATGCCCTATGACTGGAGTATTGGCAGGACTTTGTCATCTCATTGATAAGGAGAGGATTTATCAAGAGAGGAACCATATTAGCGCTGGATGCACGGACAATCAGTTTCCATTCTCAGCAGTGGAAGCTGCGGAAACTCCATTCTTCTGAGATCGAACGAGGAATACGTCCTGATAGACGCGGGCATTTCGTGTCGAGAGCTCGAAAGGAGGATGTCGTTCTTCGGCGCGGAGCCGACGCAAGTCGTAGGTGTCGTACTGACACATGAGCACACGGATCACGTGCGAGGCGCCAGGAAGTTCTGCATGGAGCACGAGGTCCCCGCATACGCCACAAGGGGCACGCTCGCCCTTACGCCGCTCGGTGGGGCGAACGCTGTCATGTTCACCCCGAACAGGTCGTTCTCGATAGGATCGTTCAAGTTGAGTCCGTTCAAGGTCAAGCATTTAGCCGCCGAACCCGTCGCCTTGTCAGTGACCATGAACTCCAAGAAGGTGGGGATCGCCTCCGACCTCGGATGCATCACACCTGGTGTCCTTGACGGCCTGAGGGATTCCGAACTGCTGCTAATCGAAGCCAATTACGACGAGAAGATGCTCCTGGAGGGCGACTACCCCGAGTTCCTGAAGAGGACGATCAGGGGAAACCATGGGCATCTATCCAATGACGATGCAGGGATACTGTCAGCGAAGTCGTCGACAGAGAGGACGGAATGCATCGTCCTGGTCCATCTCAGCAAGGAAAACAACACGCCCGAGGTGGCGAGGCTGACCGTTGAAGATGCCCTCAAGGACCATAAGGTTTCAAAGAAGCTGGAAGTGGCGGAGCACGGCATCTCCTGCGGCCCTTTCAATCTAAGCTAGGCCAGCAGACCCGATGACGACGGCTTTTCCGTGCGAGATGAGTGTCTTGGCTATGTTCCTCGGAAGGGAGATTATGTCCTCCTTCCTGAGCCTGTAGTCCTTGTCGACTCCCGCGAATGTCGGGACATCCTCCAGTACCCTGACCAGGACCAATTCGTCGGCTGGCGCCTCCCCGGACGCCTGCTCTTGGTGTACCTCGCATGCCTTTGCAGTCGGGGCTTCTGGGAGCTCGACGACATCCCTCGGCTGAGTGAACCTCGGTCCCAGCTCTTCGAAGTCCGCCCTGGAGTCCTTGTGCGCTCCGAGAACGGAGATGAGGCTTGACATGAGAACCAGTTCGTCCGGGGTCATGTTGGTGGTGTCCGGATCGTCACCTGCCACCTTCCTGATGGCAAGGAGCGATATCTTTCTCTGCCTGATCTCGTACACCCTCTTCGCCTTGTCCTGCGCCTTCTTCAACTGGTCGTTCAGCATCATGCTTGTCTGGGACATCGGGCTCATCGCGAGTTCCCGCTCGCTCTCCTTCCGCAGCGTCTTGATGTAAGCGCCTATCCTCTCGTAGAGCCTGGGGTCTACCTTCGACAGCTGGGCCGATTTGTACTCCTGTCTGAAAAGACCCATGATGTCCTCGTAAGTCATGTCCGCGCGCTCAGCCGGCATCAATTCTCGGATGCATTGTCAACATATTTGATGCTTGTGAGCTTCGCGGACGCTACTAGCAGCAAATAATAACACGCTTCGTCATTACTCGGTCGTGCCCCAAGCGAAATCCGGAGAATTCGTCAAGCCCCACGGCGCAGGGTGCAGCGTCACGATAGAAGCCTCTCCTGGGGCGAAGAAGACGGAGATCATCGGAGTCAATCCCTGGAGAGGCGCATTGCAGGTGAAGGTCGCGGCGGAATCAAGGGAAGGGGCGGCGAACGACGAACTCTTGTCATTCCTCGGGAAGAAGCTTGGGCTTGACAGGACGGACATACGATTCTTGAAGGGCGAGCGGTCCAGCAAGAAGACACTCTTCATTCCGATGCCGCCAGACAAGGTCGAATCAATATTGGGCGGCGATTGAATGCTCACGCCCGAGGAACGACTCGAGCAACTCGAAACGGTCTTCCTTCAGCTGGAGGACGCGAGCGAAACCGCGCCGATAATCGTTGAGGGGAAGAAGGACGCCGAAGCCTTGTCACTGCTCGGCATCACGAAGAATGTAGTCACACTAAGCAAAGGTGTCTCGATATTCACCTTCAGTGAGGCTATCTCCCGCCGCTCGAGGAAAGCTGTCGTCCTCACGGATTGGGACAGGAAGGGCGGGCATCTGGCTAGGATGTTGAAGGAAGCCCTCATGAACAACGGGGTCGTCGTGGACGACCGCATCAGAGCGCAGCTCGTGATGCTCTCAAGGAAGGAAGTGAAGGACATCGAGAGCCTCCCCAGATTCGTCACTCACTTGCGCCTGCTCGCCGGGGTCGGGCTCAGACGACCTGCCCAAACGAAACTCGGCAAAAGGATATAGTACAGCAATCCAATGATTCGACCATGGCCCTCTCCGAATGTTCGTTGGAGATGCTGCAGTATCTCAAGCTCAAATCGGTGAACGATTTATTCTCGGACATCCCGAAGGATGTCCGCATCAACGGGCTCCAGCTCCCCGATGGCCTGCCAGAGATCGAACTCAGAAGAGAACTCGAGGCCCTCATGTCGGTCAATAAACCCGCGTCCTCGCAGCCTACATTCCTCGGCGCGGGGATCTACAACCATTTCATTCCTGCCGCCGTCAAGACGATAATGATGAGGGGAGAATTCATCACTTCGTACACTCCCTATCAACCAGAGATCAGCCAGGGCATGCTGCAATCGTGCTTCGAGTACCAGTCGTTCATGGCCGAACTCACTGGTATGGATGTCGTGAATGCGAGCATGTACGACGCCTCCACAGGCCTCGGCGAAGCGGTCCTGATGGCCCACAGAATATCGGGTGGCGACAAGTTCCTGATCAGCAGGGCTGTGAGCCCAGAGAAGAGGCTCGTCGCGAAGACCTACGCGAAGGGCGCGGACATTGACTTGGTCGAGGTAGGCTACGACAGGAGCACAGGACTCGTGGACCTCCTGGATCTGAGATCGAAGATCACAGATGAAGTGGCTGGGTTCTACTTCGAGACGCCGAACTTCTTCGGCCCCATCGAGACGCAATCCCAAGAGATCAGACAGATGCTCGGTACCAGGACGATGGTGGTCGGGGTCAACCCCATGGCCCTGGCATTGCTGAGACCTCCGGGTGAGTATGGGGCGGACATCGTCGTAGGAGATGCTCAGGTCTTCGGATCACCAATGAACCTCGGGGGCCCGACCATAGGGGTCTTCGGATGCAGGTCAGAGCATGTCCGGAAGATGCCGGGCAGGATAATCGGGATGACGAACGACCTCGAGGGCCGAAGGTCATATTGCATGACGCTCCAGACCAGGGAACAGCACATCCGGAGGAGCAAGGCCACCTCGAACATCTGCACCAACGAGGCACTTCTGGCGGTGGCGACCGCCGCCTATCTCGCGCTCGTGGGCCGAAACGGGCTCAGAGAGATCGCACGAAAGAACATGGAGAACATGCGTGCTCTGAGCTCCAGGATCAACTCAGTGGATGGGTTCGAGGCCCCAAGGTTCGACGCTTATCATTTCAACGAATTCATCGTCACAAGTGAGTCGGACCCCACCAAAATACACAAGGCGCTGCTAGCTTGCGGGGTTCACGGAGGCCTGGTCCTGGATCGGATGTTCCCAGAACTCGGCCATTCGTCGCTCTACGCGACGACAGAGATGCACACGAAACAGGATCATGACAAGCTCATTTCAGCCCTGGAGGGGATCAAGTGACATACCACCAGGCAGTACACGACGTGCCCATCCTCTTCGAAGGCTGCGAGACACCCAAGCCTGGAGAGAGGTTCGACCCGACGGTCGGTGGCATGCTACCAATCAATCTGGTGCGGTCCGAGCTGGACATTCCTGACCTGCCAGAAAGGGATGTGGTGCAGCATTTCGTGAATCTGTCTCAGATGAACTTCGGGGTCGACAACGGCCTTTACCCGCTCGGGTCGTGCACGATGAAATACAACCCGAAGGTGTGCGACGAGGTCGTTGGGATGAGGACCGTGGCGGACATCCATCCACTGCAGGACCCCTCGACCATCCAAGGCGCACTCAGACTGATGTACGAGCTCGAGAAGATGCTGTGCGAGATCGGCGGTGTCGACGCAGTGACTCTCCAGCCTGCCGCTGGAGCCCATGGGGAATTCACGGGGATGCATTTGGTGAGAGCGTTCCACGAGACCAATGGCGAGACGAGGAAGGAAGTGATCGTGCCTGACACCGCCCACGGAACCAACCCGGCGAGCGCCGCGATGGTCGGATACGACGTCCTCGAGCTGCCCTCGAAGGACGGGTGCGTCGACGTGGAGGCGGTGAAGTCGTCGGTCTCGAAGGACACCGCCGCATTCATGCTCACAAACCCGAACACCCTTGGCCTGTTCGAGAAGGACGTGTGCGAGATCGCGGGGATCCTCCACGACGCAGGCGCCCTGCTCTACTACGACGGGGCGAACCTGAACGCTATCATGGGCAAGACCTCCCCTGGGAAGATGGATTTCGACATCGTCCATTTCAATCTTCACAAGACCTTCGCGACGCCGCACGGCGGGGGAGGACCTGGGGCGGGCCCGGTTGGAGTCAAGAAGAGGCTCGAGGAGTTCCTGCCCGTTCCAAGGATCACGAAGCAGGGCGAGGAGTATCTACTCGACTACGACAGGCCGAAGAGCATTGGCAAGGTCCGGGCGTTCTTCGGCAATTTCGCTGTCTTGGTGAGAGCCTATACCTACATCCGCATGCAGGGCGGGAAGGGGCTCGTAT
>JBGOXV010000090.1:0-7019 GCA_041479325.1 Thermoplasmata archaeon | reverse complement strand
GATTTCTTCTCTGGCAACTCGTTCACCTCCCGGGCTTCTCTATGATGTAGATGCCGTCCTGGAAGACCCTCGGGTCGAAGCCCTTGATCTTCGTCCCGCGTTCGATGTTCGCCGCGGTCTGGCCTGCATCCTCGACGTTCGGACCCGTGACCGAGACCTGGTCCCCCTTGATGACGACCTTCGTCGAGCCGAGGATACGCGCCTTCCTCGGGTGCTTCTCGCCAAGGAAGTTCTCGATGAGGAACAGGTCCCCCTTGACCGATGTCTTGATCGGGAAGTGCGCGTAGACGATCTTCATCTTGTACTCGAACCCCGTGGTGGTCCCGACGAGCATGTTCCGTATGTGGGCTCCGTACGTGCCCACGAGCGCTTTCTCGTGCTTCCTCGGAAGCTCGCTCGAGACCACGATGTGATTCCCCTTCTTCTCGAGCTTGACCCTCGGGTGCGAGAGCTTCTTCGAGACCTCTCCCTGAGGCCCCTTGACCTTGACGACCCCGTCGGCTATGCTCACTTGGACCTTCTCCGGGATCGGTATCTCGTCTTTCAGCATTCCTGTTCGCATTGTGAACACCTCAGTAGACGAACGCCAGCAGTCTGCCGCCGACGCCCCCTTTCTTAGCATCCATGTGAGTCACGACGCCCTTCGTGGTCGTGAGTATCAGCACTCCGAAGTCCTGCGCTGGCAGGTACCTGGCCTCGTACTTCTCCAGGTCGGCCACCTTGACCGCATACCTGGGCCTGATGACGCCGCAGTCGTTTATGTGGCCCGCGAGCGCGACCTTGAACATCCGGTTCCTGCCGTCCTCGATCAGCTCGAACTGCTTGATGTAGCCGCTCTCCTGCATCACCTTGAGCACGCGGCCGATGAGCTTTGACGACGGGCGGAGCTCGCACTCGCCCTTCCCGACCCTCTCGGCGTTCTTGATGACCGACATCGCGTCGTTGAGTGTATCGTGTTGCATGTCATCTCACCTCACGAGTACTTCCTGAATCCGATGCTTGGTGCGATCTCTCGGAAGCACTGTCTGCACAGGTGCATCCCGTACCTCCGGATGATGCCCCTCTTCCTTCCGCATCTGGTGCATCCGATCGTCCTTCCGAACACCTTCTTGGGCTTCAATCGACCACCTCCGCACCGAACTTCGTTCTTACGAACTCGATACCTTCCTTCTTCGTCAGCCTCTGGTGCTTGGGCAGCTTGGACCTAAGGATGCGCCTTGTCTGGACCCTCTTCCCACGCCTGCCAAGGGCTGCGCTCACGTCCAGTCCGAATATGCCGATCTCGGGGTCGTACTTCATTCCCGGGAAATCGGTGTAATCCTGAATTCCGAACGAGAAGTTCCCAGCTGGGTCGAACGAGTAGGCAGCGATCTTGTTGTCCCTGATGTTGAGCGCCTTCTTGACGAACTCCATCGCCTCGTCCCCCCTGATGGTGACCTTGCACCCGATCTGCATGCCCTCCCTGATGCCGAAGTCCCTGTTGGTCGTCTTCGCGACCGTTCTCACGGGCTTCTTCCCCGTGACCATCTTGAGGACCTTCTCCGCTTTCAGGAGCCTCTCGCCGGCCTCGCCGACGCCGATGTTCACGACGGCCTTCTCAAGGCGTATCTCCTTCATGCTGTTGGTCATGCGGCTTTCGCCTCCAGCAGTTTGATCTCGGGCGTCTTCTCTCCGACCACGAACACGTTCTCCTTGATCGTAGAGAAGCCTTCCTTGAACGTCACGAGGTTGGGCGCCGAGCCCCTCTTCACCTGGAGGTCCTCAATCGTCTGAAGGCTTCCGGGGTGCGACCCACCGATGAGCAGCGCGACGTTCCCCTTCGCGAGCTTGAATGCCTTCATGACCTTCTGCGAAGGTAGTTCGAGCTTCAGGACGTCGCCCGTCTTGTACTGGTCCTTCGGGAAGAGCATGCACCTGCCGTCATGCAGGTTGAGCTGTACCGTGCCCTTCTTCACGACTGTCTTGTTGTCCACCCTGGCGAGCTTCCAGCCCTTCTCGTTGTCCTCGATTCGGACGAGCTGGAGCTTGGACTTGTAGTCTATCAGCATGCGGTAGCTCTCTTTGGACTTCAGGACCGTGACGACGTCCATGAGCCCCACGGGGAACTTGTAGTTCGTGACGATTCTGCCGTCGACCTGGATCCCTCTACTGCCGATGATGAATCTCGCCTCCCTGGAGTTGTCGCACAGCTTCAGCATGTCCCTTATCACCATCGCCAGCGGCATCGATTCCTCGGTCCCGTGCGGTCCGGGGCTGGGCTTGGTCACCCAGTGGCTTGTCTTCCTCGTGATCGGCCAGCTGCTCGGCGCAGCCATCCTCTTGATGTGCTTCTTCATCTAGCTCTTGCCTCCCTTGAGACTATCCAGCTTGCTCTTCCTCCAGGGGTCGGAGAGGTCGAGCTTGGTAAGCATTACGTCCGATGGGTCGACGGGCTTCGGTTTCTGCGTGCCGTCGGCCTTCGGTATCGTGACGTTCTCGACTATGATCTTGCAACTCTTGAGGTCGACCGATGCGACCTTCGCCTCGGATGCCTTGAAGTCCTTCGCCCCTCGGAGCACCTTGACGGTGTCGCCCTTTCTCACGGCCAAGGAGCGGACGTTGTACTCGCTCATGAGCGCGGAGCTCAGGTGCGCCGCTACCATCCTCTTCCTCATGTGAAGGGGCGCATTGGCCCTCGCTTTCCTTTGCTTGTTTGCCTTCGTGCTAGTTGTAAGTGCCATGGTCCAACCTCCTCACACGATCATCGAAGCGGTCGCAGCGATCCTCGGCCACCTCTCGGCGGCCTCCCTCGCCACCGGCCCCTTGATGTCCGTCCCCTTCGTCTCCCCGGTGTCGGTGATCAGGACGACGGCGTTGTCCTCGAACTGGACCCACGTGCCATCGGACCTTCGGAAAGGCCTCTTCTGCCTGACGAGGACTGCCCTGAACAGCTGCTTCCTGACCTCGGGTGTGCCCTTCTTTACCGTGATGACCATCATCTCAGCCAGCGCACAGTTCGGGTACCTCCTCTTGGTCCCGTGATACTTCGGCACGCTCACTACCTCGACGATCTTCGCGCCTGTGTTGTCGATGCAGTCGAGCCTCGCACGGGTCGGTATGCCTCGCGTCTGTCTTCCGGGAATTGCCTTCATCGTAATCACTTCCGCTTGTTCTCTATCACGCAGTATGATACTCTCTTGCTGAGCGGTCTGCACTCCATGATCGTAACGTCGTCACCTATCTTGGCCTGCATACAGGGCGGGGAATGTGCCAGATACTTGCTCGTCCTCTTCTCCAGCCTCTCGAACTTGGGCAGGCTCCTCATGTACTGCCTCTCTATCGCCACGGTCAGCTGCATCTTCGCAGACACGACCGTGCCGTTCAGGACGGTTCCCCTGACCGGCAGCGTACCGTGCCACGGGCAGTTCTGATCCTTGCACATGCCCTTCGGCGGCTCCATGTCGAGCCCTATGTCCCTAACGCCGGTCTGAGTCGTCTTCTTGACCTTCTCTGCCATCGCATCTCACCCTACCGCACTTTCTTGATCCTGTCCTCAGGTCTGAACTTGATGTCCTCGCCGGAGACGATGTGCGCTCCCGCCTCGTTCACGAACCGGAACCTGCAGCAGTCCTTGGGAACCATCCTCGGTTTCCCGGATTGCTCGACCGTGAATGTGTTCCTGGATTCGTCCACGACCCTGCCCTTGATCCCAAGGTACTCCTTGCAGGTGGACTCCAGGACCTCCACGTCCAGTCCGATGAACTCGCGTCTCCGGAAATCTCCTAAACTCATGCTCGGCTACCTGCTCTCCACGGAGAATCCCAGCTCCTCGAGGACCTCTTTGACCTTTCTCTTGTGGTCGCCCTGCAGCTCTATCCTGCCCTCCTTGGCAGTGCCGCCGGCGGCGCACCGGGTCTTGAGTTTCCTTGCGAGGTCGTTCAGGTCTATGTCCGTCGAGTCGATGCCTTCGACAACGGTCACGATCTTCCCGTACCTTCTGGTGTCCGTGAGTATCCGTATCTTTTGTTGTTCCTTCGCAATCTGTTCGCACATGCACAGCTCTTCAGGTAGTCCACACACCGAGCAAATTCCTGCCATTACTTCTTCTCCTCCTTCGTCGGCCTCTTGGCCACCGGTTTCTTCGCCTTGGGCTTCGGGGCCTTCTTCGGTTCCCCCTTTGCCTTTGCTTCTATCGCGGGTCTGGGGCCTGCCTTCACTGCTTCGGCTATCTGGACCTCGCGCATGACCGTGTGTATTCTCGCGACCTCTGTGCGGAGGGCGCGGATCCTGCCTGGGCTCGCGGGTGCGCCGCCCATGGCCGCCACGCCTCTCTCGTGCATCAGCTCGTCGTTGATCTCCTTGAACTTGGCCATGAGGTCGTCGGGCCTCATCGCCCTGATCTCCTTGGACTTGAGAAGAACCATCCTACTGCGCCTCCTCCTTCTTCTCGTCGGCCTGCTCCGGCTTCTTCTCGTCCTTCTTCTCGGGGACCTCCGCAGGTGGTTTGGGCTGCTCGGTCACCACGATCGATTGGACCGGAGGCGTGATTGCAACGATTGCCTCTCCCGCAGCTGGCTGAGCGACCTCCTTCTTCTTCCTTGGCTTCCTGACGATGACTTTCTTCTCTTCCTCGCCGGGAGCTAACGGGGCCTGGGGCTCGCCATCTTCCTTCTTCTTCCTGACGCGCTTCGGCTTGGCGGGACCTTCCCCTTCGACGGTCTTCTTCAGTTCCGCGACCGCCTCTTCCGCTTTCTTCTCATCGGCCTTCGCTGCAGCTGCGGCCACTTCCGGCGTGACGGCTGGAACTTCTGGGGCAGGTGCCGGTGGTATGATCGTGATCTCGTCTGGGAGCTTCGCGTTCGGGTCCATGATCTGGACCGTGACTCCGATTATCCCAGGTTTCAGTTTGGCCGCGGCGAAACCTTGGTGCATGAAATTCAGCTTAGCCTGGCCGCAGTACTTTATGTGTCCCTCCTTGAACTTCTCGGTCCTGTGCCTCTGGCCGGTGAGCTTGCCGGAGATTATGACCTGGCATCCCCTCGCCCCGTTGTCCATGATCCTTCGGACCGTCGAGTGGCCCGCACGTCTGAAGTGCCAGCCCCGCTCGAGCGCGTTCGCGAGCTTCTCCGCCATGATCTGCGCGTTCAGGTTCGCATTATCGACTTCCTGGACCTCGATCTGCGGGTTGTTGAAATTGAAATCATGCTCGATTGCCTGCGTTAGGCTCTTGATGGCCTCGCCCCTCCTGCCTATGACCAGACCCGGCCTCTCGGTTATGAGCGTGACCCTCGTGCCCATGGGCGTTCTCTGCACGTCAAGCCCTCCGAACCCGGCTCTGCCGACTCGGCTCATCAGGTACTCCTTGAGCAGGACGCGCCGAATGTTCTCAGTGACAAACTTCCTCTCACTTGCCATTATGATCACTCCTTCGAGAGCCGTCCTAGGACGCCTCGACCTCCTCAAGCACGATCTCTATGTTGGTCGTCTGGTCGTTCCAGGGGGTGCTCCTTCCTTGGGCCCTCGGCATCATGGATTTCTGGATCTTACCTCTGGATGCGGCCGCCAGCCGGACCCTCATGTTGTCGGATTCCAGCCCTTTATACTCCGCATTCGACTGAGCGCTCTCGAGCACCCGAAGAATGGCCTTCGCCGCATTCTTCGGGAACCGGGCCGGTCCCACCCTCCGCTTCGGGTTGAGGTAATACTTGAACCTCGTGAAGGGCACAGGGATCTTCAGCTCTATGACCCCCTGGAGGTACTTCTTCGCGTCCTCGACCTTCATACCCTTCAGCTCCTTGCAGACCTCTCGGCAGTGCTTCGGCGAGACGCCTAGCTCAATGCCCAGAGCCCTTGAGGTCGTTTCCGGGTCCGACGTCTGAGTGTATCCTCTCATGATTCTTCACCCTCCTCACTTCAGCGGCATGAACTTGGACGACCTCGTCGCACCGACTCCCAGGCCGGAGTGCTTCACGGACTTCCTGGTCATCGCGAACTCGCCAAGCGCATGGCCTATCATCTCAGGCTTGATGTCGAGCGGCTGGAACGCCTTGCCGTTGTAAATTTGAACAGTCTTTCCCACGAACTCTGGCAGGATGGGTATCTCCCGTCTATGGGTCTTCACGGGCCGTCCATCGGCCTTTCTCAGCCTCTTCACGAACGCTTCCTGCTCGGTGTTCAATCCGCGGATGTATGTCCTGCGGGCCCTTGCCGGGAGCAGCTCGATTATGTCGGCGAACGGCAGCTTGAGGAGCTCATCCATCGAGTGACCTCTGTAAGTGAATTCCTTCTTCCTTCGGGCCTGGATCTGGCTCTTCTTCTTCCTCAGCTTCCTTCTGGCAGACTTCGCGGAACCCATGTGCCTGGCCGAGGGCTTGATCTTCTTCTCGGGGGCCGGCGCGACTCCCGGAGCCGCTGCTGGCGCTGCGGGTGCGGCGGCAGGTGCCGCTCCACCCTTCGGTGTCGCGCCCTGGACCTTTATGCCGCCTTTCTCGGCCGCTGGTGCCTTTCCCGCGGGCTTCTCTTCTTTCTTCTTCTCGTCAGCCATTCATCACACCTTCTTCTTCTTTCTTTGCGGAGCCAGCCTACCGACCTTCCTTCCAGGGGGCGTGTTCCTGCCAACGCTGGATTGCGTACCAACGTGGGGGTGACCTCCGCCACCATGCGGGTGGTTGACCGGGTTCATCGCAACGCCTTTGACCTTGAAGTATGCCTTCGCCTTGCCGTGGTACGCGTGGAACTTCTTGCCCGACTTCGCGAACGGCTTCTCCTTGTGCCCTCCGCCGGAGACCAGTCCTACCGTGGCGAGGCATTTCTTGTCGACCTCCTTGAACTTGCCCGAGGGCATAAGGAGGGTCGTCCTCTTCGCGTGGCTGACAATCGTAGCGGCCGTGCCCGCGGTTCTCGCGAACTTCCCGCCGTCTCCCGGCTGTGATTCGATGTTGTAGACCATCGTTCCCTCAGGGATCGTGCCGACCGGCATCGTGTTCCCTGCGACGATTTCCCCGCCCGCGCCGAAGGTCACCTGCTGGCCGACAAACAGT
>JBGOXV010000089.1:0-7029 GCA_041479325.1 Thermoplasmata archaeon | reverse complement strand
GGAACTGGCGCGGTCACGCTGGTGGCGTACTTCAACGCGGTCACGCAGAAGTACAGCTCCTGGATATCCGCGGTGCCGGCGCTGAACAACTTCCTCCTGGTCCCAGGCCAGGGATACTGGGTCTGGGCGACAGCTAGTGGGACCTTGTCGTACATGCCGTGATGCACAAAGAAGGCCCCGAACCGGGAGATCCCTCTGGAGGGAGATCGGCCCGAATCCAAACCCTTTCTTGTTTCATATTTCTACAAGGATTCGCCTAACAATCGCCATTCATTTCCTTTGGGCTCTTCTTCACCGGTGCCTGAATCAGAATCTGGCCATTAACGCTCTATCGCCAACTGCAGGACGATGCCCGCCTCCTCCTCTGGGAGAACGCTCTGTTAGATAGGGACATGATCCACCGAGCGTGTGTCTAGGGCGTCCACGAGGTGGCTTATCTTCACGCCATCCTCGAGGGGCGCGCTGAAGGCAAAGCAGCCTCCAACTGGACTCTGCCAACCTCTGGTCTGAGGCTCGCGGCCGCTGACATCGTCCGATGAGAGCCGCTGTAGTCGGCTACGTTGACAGGGTCTCACCAGGTGATCTCTGGCGTTACCATCAAGCTGGAGTAGAGCGGTCCGTCGAAGTTCCTCAGGATGATTGTGTAGGTATGCCCCCCATCAACATTCAGGCTGCAACTGGCACTCCCGGTCGGGTAAGCCCCGAACTTGCTGAAGACGATGGTCTTCTGGAACACCTTGACATCTTTGGTCGTAACATCGTGAACCTCGACGACCACCGACTTGAAGCCATAGTTCTCGAGCGAGAGCTTCAACACGCCACTGTGCAATGCCGTGATCTGCCACGAGACAGGGCTGGAGCCTCCAGGAGTCTTGGTTATCCAGACGTACGAGAAGTCCTGCTCAGGCAGCACGGTTAGTACGTGCGTGCACGTCCCGATCGCGCCCATGGAATCCATGACCTGCAGCGTAACCTGGTAGCTTCCGGCGTCGTGGTAGGTGTAGCTTGCAATGCTCGAAGACGTCCAGCCTTCATCCCAGATTCCGTCGCCGTTGAAATCCCACCTGTACAGGAGACCGTAGCTATTCTCGAGGTCGTAGGACGCCGAAGCATCGAAGTAGAACGGCACTTCTATGCCCGCGGAGGCAGGCGAGAAGGTGAACAGCGCCACGGGAGGAGTGTTCGCGAGGATGGTCACAGTGACCGAGACGGGATCGGACCATGCGCCGCTATTGTCCTCGACCATGAAGCTTATCGTATGTGTTCCAGCGGACAGGCTGTATGTGTAGAAGTTCTGGAGAGTACTCAGGACAGTACCGCCCTCGAACCACCTGTATGCCATTATGTATCCGCCGACGTCCACGCCTTGGCCATTGAAGGAGACCCATGATCCTTCATTCGCCGGATTGGGGTACACTTGTGTTATATACGCTACTGGTGGCACGTTAAGAACGATCGAAACCGTGACCGAGGCCTCATTCGACCAGACGCCAGCGTTGTCCTCGACACTGAAGTACAGCGTATGCGTCCCAAGCGAAAGTGAGGTGGTGCCGAAACTCGCCGAAGTGCTCAACACGTTGACGCCTTCGCGCCATTTCCAAGCTATGATGTACCCGTCGGAATCGGTTCCGTGGGCGGAGAACCATACCAAAGCTCCGAGCTCACACGGATTCGGGCTCGCCGAGTCAATGAAAGCGAGGGGAGGCTGATCGGCTCGGACCGTGACCAGCACGGACGCCTCGTTCGACAGCAGGCCGTTGCTGTCCATCACGGAGAAGAAGATCTGGTGCAGCCCCAGCGTCAAGGAAGCCGTCGAGAAGGACGCCGATGTGCTCAGGATCGTGTCTCCTTCCCTCCATGTCCATCCGACGATAGTTCCTCCGTAGGCAATTCCGCTCCCGGCGAAGTTTACGGTCTGGCCCGGGAATGCGGGGTTCGGGGATGCCGAGTTGATGAAGGCTGCCGGTGGCCTATTCAGTCCCCCTTGCTGGAGCGTTCCTGTAACATCGAATGGATACCACGAATCGGTTGCGTCGACCCTCCAAAGGCTGGGATCAGAGAACTGCATCGTCGTCGTCCAGACACCGGCATCTGCCGGAGTGAATGTGTGAGACAGGTCGCCGAGGAGCACCCCTCCGTTCTGTGTTAGCTCCACTGTGCCGTTCCAGTCAGTCATCGTCGCACCGGTCACGTTCATCGCGGTGAGCTGGAGGTGATAGGTCTGTCCCGCGTTATAGGGTGCTGCCTCCTGGATTGTCATCGCGTAGTTGCTGACGCGCATGACGTCGAAGCTGATGCTCGGCGATCCAGTTGCGTTGAGCGCCGGGAATGCCGTGTTCGGGTTCCTCGCGAACGTCAATGGCCCGTTCAAGGTGAGAGTCTTCGTCGTGTGGTTGTAGTACACGGGGCTCCTCAGCGTGGTCGGGAAGGTGCTGCCTAGTCCCAACTCCCCCCAGACGAGATGGGAGTTGAGCTCCGCCAACTTCGCAGCAGTGAGTGCGTCCGAAGTCCCCGCGCCCTTGTATGGCATGTACCCGGCGACAGACCTGCTCGCATCTGGGAGTTGTACGACGATCTTCTCGTTAGCCAGCAGGTTCTGGTCCATCGGAGGGAACGGGTACACGCAACCTGTGCCATATGTGAGCGTGCCCGGACTCCATGTCATGTAGGTTGGCTTGTAGATCTTGGTCGCCATATATGGGTTGTACCTGGAGATCCACTTCCCGCCGGCCCCGTTGTGCATAGCATTGTTCGGCGCGTAGTCTACGTGCATGCAGTCGAGGTACCAGGCCGGGCTGAAGAAACCCGTGTCCTTCCACGCGAGCATGCTATATACGCCGACCATGCGACTTTTGATGTCCGTACCGCCAGGGGACGCAGTCCCGTTGAGGTACCAGTCCTCGGGGGACGCCATTCCCTTCGAGTAGATTCCAGCTCGATCAATGTACCTGAGCATTAGGAACTCGACGCCCCACACGATGCCATATATCCTTAGGACCAGCTTGTTGGCGGTGGAGCTCGGGTCCACGGACAAGAACATCTGGAGAGGCAAATAGTCGAGCGAGTAGTCATAGGCCGTATATGTATCATTGTGACCGGTAGAGCTGCCATCCATCGTCCAGAACGCCGACCATGAGGCGTTCATCTTGCCAAGGTTGACGCCCGTGTTGTTGGAAATGAATTGGGTCCTGAGGTCTGTGCTTCCCGTGAGGCCTAGGAACTTCTTGGCGGCAGCCCTGTTGAAGTCAGCTTTGCCCTGGAAGTCGACGTACCAGCCATCGTTCGTGTTGGCGCCTGTGAAAATGAATTGGGCAGGTGTCACCCCATAATAGGTATTCATGTAACCAGTGCCCGCCTGAGCCGCCGCGATGTCAGCCGAGGTTGCGTAGGTAAGATAGTAAGACCAATTTACCCATCCGCCAGACATAGCTGAGTACGTCGACCATGGAGTGCCAAGAATCGGCACGAACCCGAGAGGCGTGTTCGGGCCTGTCCCGATTGTCGGTGTGCTAGGTGAATCGATCGTTGTCCTGTAGAATGAGTAGAGACCGTATCTCATGATGGGCATGGATACGCCTGGGGCGGGAACTTCGGCGCTATACGGGGAGGTTCCGATGACATAAGGGTACTGGTTCCGCACGATGACATCACCGTACATGGTTTGCCTGACCGCCCACCAGTCGTTGATCCCAGGAGCGCCAGTCTGGAACCCTCCAGTCGGGGTCATAACCTTCTGATAGGATTCGAACATGTTGGAAATCGTGGTGTTGAGGTAGTGAGTGCCGCCGGTTGCCACATCTGCGCGGTTCTCCTCTGGAGTAGTCTGAGACTTGTCATGATTTGGCTTCAATACCGGTGCTAGCATCACAAAACCAGCCACCACCATGATCGCAACCACGGTGAAGGCCAAGAACTTCATCCGCAGCTCGCACGACCAGTTCCTCGATGTAATCTTGCTCTCGCTCGCATCTGATCTCGTGGACGGAACATCCACAACTCCTGTACTCACTTTCCTCCCCCCTTGAACTCGAACCACGAACTGGTTCATAAAAATGAACGATTCTACGCTAGAAATACTTTCCCGTCAGTGAGCCGCACCTTCCATCTGGTCTCTTCCGAGGCGAGGCTCCTGTATGTCATCTAGTTCATAGCAATAAACCGATAAGTGATTCGCGGAGCACTTCAATCGGAAGGGAAACTACTTTGGCATGGTCGAGGTTACTGAGCCCATCAACTATAAGACAAGGGAAGCGGAGATGAAGAAATGAAGTTCAAGCTGACCAAATCAAGTTCGGATTCGGATAACTTAGCTGAGATAAATCTGGATACCCTCGAACAGCTTCTCGATTGGGTCAAGAGGCACGGGGACCCAGTCATCATATCGTACAACGGGAATGACGACGGTGAGTGGCAGCTTGAGGTCTACGATGATTACAGCGAGTGAATGCAACTCTGAACATTAATGCGAATCATAGAATTAAAATGTGCGAGGGCCCGCTTTCCAGCCCGGAATCTATCGGTGATCAAAGCTGAGAGCTACACCTACCAGTATGAAATGGACGGATTTCGAGCCCCATTTTCTTGCCGGTAGAAAATCAGGTGCCTTTCCTTCCCTATGGGTGCTGAGATAGACGTTTCGACAATGAGGCATTTTCTGTGAGCATACTGGAGTCTATCGCCCATGGTCTGCCTGCTTGACCAAAGCGGCCGCGATTATCGAGGCCATGACTTCGACCCATCTTATTGTGGTAATGTCGGGCAGCTTCATCGTTCTCGTTCCCGATATCTCTATCCAACCGAGCAATTCCTCTCCTATCCCAAGTATCTTGACGTCGATGTAGTCTCCTTCCAAGCTTTGTGTGACATTAAGGCGCCTCCTCGCGAAGAGCCCGGGACGATTGTAGGCCTTCCTCTCCTCCTCAGAAAGCACGTTGTCTTCCTCAAGATATATTCTCGAGTACCTGCTAATGTCACGGCCATCGAACTCACAGCCGTCAGAGAACTGCTCTTTCGTATAAGCGATCGCCTTGTGCGCTTCTATGGCTTGGTCTCGAAAACCAGCCATCGCCCTATATCTGTACAGGCCATCTTTCGGGTCCCTGAGACCGATTGCGACATCCGCTATCCCATACTGCCGCGAGATCAGATTGGCAGCCTCCAGCAAGAGGGTGTCAATGTCAATCTTGGGTTTTCTGAAATGCGCGAGTAGGCTTTGAATTCCTTCCTGAGACTTCTGAACCGGTTCGACTGCACTGTGTGAATAATCAAACTTCAACTTGTCGGGAATGGTTCTGTGATTAACCGATTCAACAGCCATCGCTTTTCTGGCGCCCATCTCGTCCTTTCCGCGCATTCTGGCGTCTTCTTCAGGAGAAGCTCCGGTCTTTCGACTGCTCTGCGATAATGCGAACGGCTTGCCGCATGTACGACAGAGTGTATCTCCGGCGGGGTTCTCGGCTCCGCAACTCTGACATTTCATCGCCGTTTCTCCCTGTTGGTATCGCCTCTTCTCCCCTATGGGCTTTTCCCAGAGGCGAGCGCCGAGACGCTAGTCTGAAAATTAATCTATTCGATGAAATTCAAATGTAGCGAGGACCCGGGTCATCGCCCGGAATCTACCGGTGATTAAAGCTTCCATCGTTAACTACCAGTAGAGAATCGAATGATAAAAGGTGTCATGATTCGGAGGATTGGCGTACCAGCAGGTGCGCGTTCCGATACAACCGCGAATCGACCGGACGATCCTGAGACCGAGCGAGCGACCCTCAGGGGCGCTTCGTTGGATCTGAATCCACCGTACCAGTGCCGTTGCATGCATGGCATTGCTCGTCCCCGTTCGGGTTGGGGGTCGTCCCTATGCCCCGGCAGGCCAGGCACTTGCCCGTGCCGAGACAACGAGGACACTTCCCCGATCCCTGGCAAGCCGGGCACGGAAAGAGCATGTGATTGCCAGTGCCGTGGCAGGCTGAGCACATCCCCTCATCGCAATGCGAGCGGTAGCTGGTAATCGGGATGCCGTTGATGCGAACGCCTGGGGAGCGCGAAGACCATGTGCACTGCCCCGTCCCGCCGCAGGCCTTGCATGCGTCCACTTTGCCGTAGCCGTTACAGACCTTGCACTCGGCCTTTCGCTCGATATCGATGTTGCGGACGAGGATCTGCGTGCCGCAGTACATGCAGTGGGCCTTGTCTAGGTTGTCCGGGATGTTCAGATTCGCCCCGCAACTAGGACATATGGCCGCGATAAGCTTGACATCTCCCATTAGCAGCCCTCTAGGAGGGAATTGCCGGATTCGGCTTATATTGTTTCACAAGGAGTTCCAGGGACCAGAACGGCCTCAGGTCAGCCTCAATGCGATTCAGTCCGGCCTACGGTCCCACCCCGGAATTCAGCCCGGAACCTACTAGTGGTTAGAGCTGGAAGCCATACCTTCGGGCAAGAAGTGGCTGGGTTCCGGACCCATTTTCTTGTCGGTGGATAATGGAGTCGCCTTTCCTCCCCTACAGACTCTTGCGGGACGAAAGCCCTTTGTCGCCCATCGCGGTCGCTCAGATTCCCAAAACGCAGGGGACTACCCCTCAAGGATTGGCATATAGCCGTACCAAGAACCGTCATCCTCCAAGAACTGAAGGTTCTCCTCCAGAAGCCCCAGATGCACAATCTCCATTCTGATCAGCTTCGCAAATATCTTTCTCATCTTGGGACTCGCCCTCGCAGCATGTTTCGTGTAGAACTCTATTGACCTTCTTTCAGTCAATATTCCCAGCTTGATGGCGGAGATGGCATCCTTAGCGTGGATCGAGTTCTTGTGTATCCGTTCCGGGAAGACCTGTTTCAGGGATTTCTTCAGCTTCTCTTTGCCAGGCGGTTTCAGTTTTCCTCCCAGGTTGGACAGCTCGATCTCGAGAATATGTGCGTGGTCCTTCTCGTCGGCGGCAAGGCTCCTGAGCAGGGTCTTTGCCTTCTCGCTGGCTACCAGGTCCTTGAACTTCGAATAGTACTCGCTCCCGAAATGCTCCATCTCGATC
>JBGOXV010000088.1:0-7101 GCA_041479325.1 Thermoplasmata archaeon | reverse complement strand
CACGATCTTTTCCAGTCGTCGGAGTCGATGAATACCCTTCCCCTCGCCTGTGATATCACGCACGGGACTCCTGCCAACGCGTGGCGTCTCCGAATGTCAGCCAAGAGCTGCTGCTCGAACCTCCTGCGGACTGAAGCGCTCTTCAGTCCGATCTCACCGTATCTCACGAGTAGCGTTGGCATCCCTCTGCGATGCCTTTCTTCACATTAAAGGTTTGATGCATGGTCGCTGTCGTCGTTTCCTTTCTCCGAGTTCGTAAGTTAGATAGCCACCGTCGCTCATCTGGGTCGGGGGGATTTCGTGCTAGCTCAAGAAGAGAATGAGATAACCATCACGCGAAGAATATCGACTCAAGTGCTTGCGGCGTTGATTGCATCCGTCATGATTGGGGTCACACTGTTTCCTGTCGGTTCCTCGGCGGCGCCTTCTGCCCCGAGAGCCACGCCGGAACATGTAGTCGGGGCCGTGGGAGACATATGCGGGACACATCTGGCGTGGAACAACCCACAGCGGTCCCAATACGACAATGTGGCAGATCTTCTTATGGCGATGGGCATCGAGAAGTTCCTCATGCTAGGGGACGCCCAACACGAGGACGGATTGCTTTCCGACTACTACACATATTACGATTCTCAGTTCGGGAAGCTGCTGCCCATCACTGCACCTGTCCCTGGCAACCACGACTATTACTGGGACGCATGGCAACCTAACAACCCGCATACCACCTACAATGCCTCTGGGTACTTCGGGTACTTCGGCGACATCGCCTACCCGCCCTACGGGTTCTACTCGTTCGATCTCGGGTCGTGGCACTTCATCGCTCTGAACTCGCCACTAATGTTCGATTACAACATGACTGAGCCTGGAAACCCGGCGAACCTCCAGTACGAGTGGTTGAAGGCCGATCTCACTTCGCATCCGAACACAAGGTACCCGGGCACGATCGTCTTCTTCCATCACCCTCTGTACGATTGGGAGACACCGAACGCACCTGGGTGGGCCAGCCCTGAGCTGATAACGATCTGGGACCTGCTCTACAAGAGTGGAGTGGACCTAGTGCTGAACGGACACTCGCACACCTATCAGCGTTGGGCGCCTGAGGACGCGTACGGGAACTATCAGGCGAATGGCGTCCGAGAGTTCGTCGTCGGAACGGGCGGGTACTACATGAACAACCTGGGGCACAACCCGAAGCCTGCTAATTTCGTGTGGGGGCAAGACCAGGACTTCGGCGCTCTGAAGCTGAGCCTCTACCGCGGTAGCTACGACTTCCAGTTCGTCTCGATCGACGGCAAGGTCCTGGACTCGGGTAACGTGCCCTGCAACTGAGCGAATAATAGCTGAAAGGAGGTCATCTTCGTTCAATCAGAGTATTCGCTCTCGAACCGCATATGCAAAGCCTAAGATACGTGATTCGCTTTAGGTCGAATCGAAGCCCAAGAGGGGTATATTGAACACAAATCGAAAGACAAAGGTTTCTTTGAGAAGAGTATGTGAACCCCCCGGACCGAAAGCGAAGATGTGGGTGAAGCGAGACAACGCCGTTCTCTCGCCGTACAACCGACCCTACTACTACCCCATGGTCGTGGAGAAGGGCCACGGCTGCATCGTCGAGGACGTGGACGGCAACGAGTACATCGACTTCAACAGCGGGCTCGGGGCGATGAATGTTGGCCACTGCCACCCGGAGGTGGTGAAGGCCATCGCGGACCAGTCCAAGCGACTGCTGCACTACTCGTACACGGACTTCTACTACAGATACGCCGTGGAGCTGGCCGAGAAGCTGAATAAGATTACGCCGGGCAGTTTCGCGAAGAAGGTGTTCCTGAGCGGGAGCGGTGCGGAGAGCATCGAGGCTTTCGCGAAGGTCGCCAGATGGCACTCGAAGAGGCCAATGTTCTTGGCGTTCACCGGGGCCTTCCACGGGAGGTCCATGGGCGCACTGAGCTTCACCGCGAGCTCGATCGTCCAGAAGGCCAGGTACTTCCCGACGATGCCTGGTGTGGAACACGTGCCTTACGCTTACTGCTACAGATGTCCGTTCAAGATGGATTTCCCGGACTGCGACTACTACTGCGTCGACTTCATCGATGATTGGGTCCTCAAGAAGTTCCTGCCGCCTCAGGAAGTCGCGGCATCCCTGATCGAGCCGATCCAGGGCGAGGGAGGATACATCGTCCCGCCGAAGGACTACCACAGGCGACTGAAGAAGCTGATGGACAAGTATGGCATACTCTACGCCGTGGACGAGGTTCAATCGGGAATGGGCAGGACCGGGAAGTGGTGCGCGATTGAACACTTCGGCGTCACGCCTGACATCGTCTGCATGTCGAAGGCGCTCGGAGGCGGCATCTCACTGGGAGCCACGATTGGCCGGTCGGAGATATATGACTGGGACGCCGGCTCCCACTGTACGACCCTCGGTGGAACTCCCGTGGCGTGTGAGGCCGCTCTCGCGACCATGCGGGTCATCGAGAAGGAGAAGCTGAAGGAGAACGCGACGAAGCAGGGTGCGTACGTCATGAAGCGCCTCGAGGAGTGGAAGAGGCAGTACGAGATTGTCGGGGATGTCAGAGGGAAAGGCCTCATGATCGGCGTCGAGATCATCAAGGACAAGAAGTCAAAGACGAAGGACGGCGAGGCCGCGCATGACATCATACACCATGCCTGGAAGAAGGGCGTGGTCGCCATCGGTGCCGGCGAGAACTGCTTCAGGATTGCGCCTCCGCTCGTCATCACCAGAGACCTTCTGGATGCAGGGCTCGATGCGCTCGAGGAGTCCGTCAGGGAGGTAGAGAAGCAGAAGTGAGCCGTTCCCGCGCGGACGGCGCACTGCAAACCCTTTGAGGTTTTCGTCTATTTCGTAATACGGGAGTGGAGCAACATGGTGAAATCATACAAGCTCAAGGGTCCGAAGATATTGGTGGAGCCGCCAGGACCCAAGTCTAAGAAGGCAATGGCTCGAAAGGAGAAGTACATCACGAACGGCATCAAGATCGGCCTACCAGCATCGCTGGAGTATGCAGAGGGGCCTTTCATGCAGGATGTCGACGGGAACGTGTACCTGGACTTCACCTCAGGCATAGGCGTGCACAACTGCGGTCACAGGCCAGCGGCAATGGTCAAAGCGTGCCAGGACCAATTGGACAAGTTCATACACATCTGCTTCATGGTCTCGCCGTACGAGTCGTACATCAAGCTCGCGGAGGAGCTGTCGAAGATATGCCCAGGCAAGCTCACCAAGAGCATCTTCCTGAACAGCGGCTCCGAGGCGATAGAGAATGCCGTCAAAATCGCTCGGGCCTACACGAAGAAGAAATGGATCATGTCCTACAGGACAGCGTTCCACGGGAGGACCTTCCTGGATATAGCGTTGACCGGCAAGGAGAAACCGTACAGGGAAGGCTTCGGGCCTTTGGTTCCGTACATCCAGCATGTCGAATACGCGTACTGCTACAGGTGCCCTCTATGCCTGGAATATCCATCCTGCGGCATCGCCTGCGCCGACACAATCAGGACCGTCATGGAGACGAAGCCTATCGAAGGCGATGTCTGTTGCCTGGTCGGAGAGCCTGTCCAAGGTGAGGGCGGATTCATCAACCCGCCACCTGGATACTGGGAGAAGATTCGGAAGATATGCGACGACAACGACGCGCTCCTCATCGACGACGAGGTCCAGACGGGCTTCGGCAGGACAGGCAAGATGTTCGCCATCGAACACTGGAAGTGCATTCCAGATATGCTGGTCACCGGCAAGGGGCTGTCCCTCGGCATGCCTCTCGGCGGGGTGACCGGAAGAGACGAAGTCATGTCAGCTCCCGGACCAGCAAGCCTCGGAGGTACATTCGGTGGCAACCCTGTCTGCTGTGCCGGCGCGATCGAGTCGATCAAGCTCACAAAGAAGGCTTTGCCCAACACGAGGATGATCAACAAGGTCGAGACCAAGCGGCTGAACGAGTGGAAGGAGGAGTACGAGGTCGTCGGAGACGTCAGGGGCCTTGGCGCCATGATTGGCATGGAGCTCGTCAAGACCAAGAAGGGCAAGGAGCCTGTGCCTGAGCTGACACGGAACATCCAGCTGAACTGCTTCAAACACGGGCTGTATATCCTGGCTGCCGGCACGTACGGCAACGTGATAAGGCTGCACCCGCCCCTGATCATCAAACAGGATCTGCTGGAGAAGGGCCTGGACATCCTCGAGTCGGCCCTCAAAGAGGAGACGAAGAAGGCCGGGCTCTAGGTCTTCCCTCCAAACCTCTTCATCGTGTTTCCGTCCAATCGTGATTGGATGGTCCGGAATCTTACCACACAGGCGGAACAGATATCTCCTCTATCAGAATTCTCAGGGTCGGAGATGTGAAGAACATGAGGCCGACGGACGACCTGATGAACGAGCACCGAGTCATCGAGAGAATGCTTGGTATCCTGACCAAGGCGAGCAATAGGCTCGAGAAGGGGCAGGACATCGACCCGGAGCTTTACCTCGGTGCAGTGGATTTCCTGAAGAACTTCGCCGACAAGTGCCATCACTCAAAGGAGGAGAAGCTGCTCTTCGTGAAATTGATGGAGAGGGGAGTCTCGGGTGAGGTCGGCCCCATCGCCGTCATGATGCGAGAGCACCAGGATGGCAGGGCGCATGTCAAGAGCCTCGACAAGTTGTCGAAGGAGAAGATGTCGAAGGCCACCAGGGAGGGTCTGATCAAGTCTTCGCGCGCCTACGTGGACCTGCTCTCGAAACACATCCAGAAGGAGGACAGTGTCCTCTATCCGATGGCAAATCAGATCCTCGACAAGAACGACCAGAATGAGCTCGAGAAGGGTTTCGAGAGGGTCGAGGAAGAGGTTATGGGACCTGGCGTCCATGAAAGATACCATAAAATGATTGAACAGTGGGAGCAGAAGTACGGTTAACACCACTCTGCGCTCTCGTTATGCGGTTACATCGGCACACTTTTCGAATTCCGAATCCGAAATTCGCAATTCGTGAGAGACCAAACTCAAGTCCTCGAAGCGCTTGAAGACCCGGTGCAGCCAGACTATCGACGTAGGTGTCTAGATAGGCTCTCCAACACGCGCCCTCGAACCACAATATATATTACGAGGAAGCACATTCGGGCGAATAAGGCCACGATTTGCTGATGTATCTGCAGGTTTGGGCACAAAAAGCTGAATATCTTCCGAATGGAACGATAGAATGAAACACGGGTTTGGGGGATGCAAGAATGTCTCTGCTATGTTCTCTGAGAACACAGCAATGTCTCTTCTTGAGAATTCAGCTGCTGTGAATGCACGTCTCTTCGAGCAGATGCTGCGTCTTCTGGCCGGGTGATATTGGTGGAAGTTAGCGTGGGAGAAAGGATAGCATGGCACTCTTGTCTGAAGTGAAGAAGAACTACGGAGTATTGAAGAACTTTGTGAACGGCGAATGGATCGATTCCACATCTAGCAAGGTGATCGATATTGAGAACCCGTCCACTGGCGAGATCATAGGTCAAGTGCCCATGTCCACCGCCGACGAAACGAAGGCAGCGATCGAGATCGCCGACGAGGCATGGTTGGCGTGGAGAGACACACCTCCAATCACGAGGGCGAGGATATTCTTCAAGCTCAAGGAGCTGATGGAGCAGAATTTCGAGGACGTTGCCAGAATCATGGTCCAGGAGCAGGGCAAGACGATCGATGAGGCTCGGGGAGAGACAAGGAGGACCATCGAGAACGTGGAGGTAGCAGCGGGAATACCATCCCTAATGATGGGCTACAATCTGGAGGATGGCGCGGCCGAAGGGATCGACGAAGATGCCGTCATCACTCCTCTTGGAGTGTTCGGCGCGATCTGCCCGTTCAACTTCCCAGCAATGATTCCGTACTGGTTCTGGCCTTATGCGGTCGCGACCGGCAACACCTACATACTGAAGCCATCAAGCCAGGTGCCGCTTACACAGTACTACCTGACGAAGCTCGTCGAGCAAGCAGGATTCCCACCGGGCGTGCTCAACCTCGTCAATGGGAGCCACGAGGTCTCGGACACCATGATGGAGCATCCGAAGGTCAAGGGCATTTCGTTCGTCGGTTCATCCCCCGTTGCCAAGTACATCTACAAGCACTCTGCTGAGCATGGAAAGAGGGTCCAGGCTCAGGGAGGAGCGAAGAACTCTCTGATTGTGATGCCCGACGCAGTGTTGGACAGGACCGTGTCGAACATGCTGGCATCGTACTATGGCTGCGCAGGGCAAAGATGCCTGGCCGGCTCGAACCTGGTCGCCATAGGCAACATAGGAGACCCCCTCCTGAAGAAGTGGCTCGAAGGTTCGAGGAAGATCAGGATGGGCTACGGTCTGGACGAGAGCGTGAACATGGGTCCAGTGGTATCTGCCAAGGCGAAGAAGAAGGTCATCGAATACATCGATTCCGCGGAGCACGACGGCGCGAAGATCCTCCTTGATGGGAGGAATGCGAAGGTCCCGGGCTATGAGAAGGGGCATTTCGTCGGTCCCACAGTGATTGATCAGGTGACGCCTGACATGAAGGTCGCGAAGGAAGAGATTTTCGGACCCGTAGTCACGTATCTTAGGATGGACAGCATGGATCAGGCGATTGACTTCATCCACTCCAGCCCGTTCGGAAACGCCGCATCCGTCTACACATCGAGCGGCAAGACGGCTCGTGAGTTCAGACACCGGTGCCAGTGCGGGAACATAGGCATCAACGTCGGCATTGTCGCTGCGATGGCCTACTTCCCGTTTGCGGGGTATAAGGAATCATTCTTCGGCGACCTCCACGGACAGGGACAGGACGCCATAAAGTTCTTCACGGACAGGAAGGTTGTCATAACTAGGTGGTTTTGATGGTTGAATGCGACTTCCCGGAATGCACGACCTTTGGGTCGGTGATCAGGTTCGCGCTTGAGCTGGAGAAGGGCGCGGCAGGGGTGTACGAAGAACTTGCAAAGGAACCCAAGGCTGCCACGGCTGCAGAGATGTTCAGGAATCTAGCCGCTGCTCACAAGAAGCGCGGGGAGTTGCTCGAGTTCACGAGGCAGCAGAAGCTCAATGAGATGATACTCGAACCCATCCAGGACATGAGACGCGAGAACTACCTTAT
>JBGOXV010000087.1:0-7116 GCA_041479325.1 Thermoplasmata archaeon | reverse complement strand
GCAAGGCTTTCGACTGATGGAATAGTCGAGAAGCCAGACATAGTGGGCGCGATTTTCGGACAGACTGAGGGATTGCTCGGGGACGAACTGGACCTGAGGGACCTTCAGAAGAGCGGCAGGATCGGAAGGATCGAGGTAGAGGTCAGCTCGAGCAAGGGCAAGTCGGAGGGCATCGTATACGTGCCTTCGAGCCTTGACCAGGTCGAGACGGCCATACTGGCATCGAGCCTCGAGACGATTGACAGGGTAGGTCCCTGCAAGGCGAGGATAGTCATCGACAAGATCGAGGACGTGAGGGTATCCAAGAGGAACAAGATCATCGAGCGCGCGAAGCAGCTGTTGAACGAGCTGTTGAAGGCATCCAAGGTCAGCGGGGTTGACCTTGCCGATTCCGTGAGGCAGTCCGTGCAGATAGAGGAGGTCGTCCACTACGGCAAGGACAGGTTGCCAGCGGGCCCCAACATAGAGGATTCAGATGCGATCATAGTCGTCGAGGGACGCTCGGACGTGCTGAACCTCCTGAAGTACGGGATAAAGAACGTGATTGCGGTAGAGGGCACGAACGTGCCCCAGGTGATAGTCGACCTGGCCCGCGAGAAGGTCGTCACGGCCTTCGTGGACGGGGACAGGGGCGGCGAGCTCATACTCAGAGAACTCCTGCAGGTGGCGGAGATTGACTTCATCGCAAGGGCTCCCGCAGGACAAGAGGTCGAGGAGCTCACGCAGAAGCAGATCGTCAAGTGCCTGAGGAACAAGGTCCCCGCGGATCAGTTTGCAGAAATGCTCAATATCACACCTGCATTTCCCAAGAATGGTGAAAAAGGGGGCAGGAGAGAGGACGACCGGGGCGGGCGCGAGAGACGGGACGATGATAGGGGAAGACCGCAGCATCCCGCAAAGGAGAGGGAGCAGAAGGCTGCCCCAAGACCCCCGGAGCGAGCCCCGGAGCCCGAGAAGCTCGTAAAGAAGCTGTCTCCTGAGCAGATCAGATACAGGGGAATCCTCGACGAGCTCAACAACACGTCGAAGGCGAAGCTGCTCAATTCCAGCGGGACCGTCATCAAGGAAGTGCATGTGAGCCTTCTCGCCGACACCCTGAAGGAGGGTGCGGAGGGATTGACCGCAGTTGTCCTCGATGGCATCATAACGCAGAGGATACTCGATATCGCGGTGGAAAAGAATATCATCGCGGTAGTAGGTGTTAAGTTGGGGAACATAGCCAAGCTTCCGACGAACGTGGATGTCTTGACCAAAGAGGACCTCATCTGAACATCGTGGAAATCATGCCAAACGAGGAAGAGCAGGCGGACAAGTCACCCAGATCACTAGACGACTTCGAGACCACGGCGGACATACGGATCTCGCAGGACCCGCTGGAGAGGGTCATAGGTCAGGACGAGGCCGTCAGGCTGGCGCGCATCGCCGCTTCCCAGAGGAGGCATTTCCTCCTCGTTGGCCCGCCCGGGACTGGCAAATCGATGATAGCCCAGGCCCTCTCGCTCCACCTCTCGAGGCCGACCGAGGAGATCAGGGTCGTGCACAATCCCGAGAACCCGGAGCGGCCGCTGGTCGAGGTCAAGGGCATTGAAGAGGTCACGAAGGAGCTAGAATCCAGGGGCTCCGCCGAGGGAGAGTTCGTGGACCCCAAGGAGGCTCCCGTCAACGTCGCTGAGCGCCTCGGATACCGTTGCTCCAACTGCGGCACCTATTCTTCGCCCAAGGAGGGATTCTGCCCCAAGTGCAGCCGCGCCAAGATCGCACAGATGAAATCCACGCCCCAGAACCCTTTCGGGGACCTGCTCGGAGGACTTGTGGAAGTCACGATGGGCCAGCTGGCAGGGAGAGAGAGGGTGACCACGACCAGGAAAAGGTTCGGCAAGGAAGAGGTCGTTGTGTTCGAGCGCGCGGGCGAGATGATCAAGGTCCTCGACCAGCCAGCGCTTGAGAAGAGGCGGGAGCTGGAGAAGGAGAGCCCGAAGAAGGTGATAGTCCCGATCTCAAGGAACCCGTTCGTCCTCGCGACCGGAGCGAGCGAGGTCGAGCTCTTGGGGGACGTGCGGCACGACCCGTACGGCGGCCATCCGCAGCTGGGGACCCAGCCTTATGACAGGGTCGTCGCTGGAGCTATCCACAGCGCTCACCAGGGAGTGCTCTTCATCGACGAGCTTCCGCATCTAGGCCACCTGCAGAGGTTCATCCTCACGGCGATGCAGGAGAAGAGGTTCCCCATCACTGGGAAGAACCCGCAGAGTTCGGGAGCCAGCGTGCGCGTGGACAGCGTGCCCTGCGATTTCATCTTCGTCGCTGCGTGCAACATCCAAGATCTCCCTCACATACTCTCACCGCTCAGATCCAGGATCAACGGCGGAGGGTACGAGGTGCTGGTGGAGACGGTGATGCCGGACACGCCGGAGAACAGGCAGAAGCTCGCCATGTTCGTGGCCCAGGAGATCGTCATGGACGCGAAGATACCCCACGCCACGCGGGAGGCCGTCGACCTCATCATCGAAGAGGGGAGGAAGAGGGCCAAGACGATAGACAACCGCGACAAGTCCCTGACGCTGAGATTGAGGGAGCTGGGCGGCCTCGTGAGAGCGGCAGGGGATGTCGCCGTGGTCGAAGGCGCCACACTCATCGAGGCGAGGCACATCAAGGAAGCGATAAAGACGGCCCGGCCGGTCGAGGAGCAAATCAAGGAGAGGTACGGCAGCTACCTGGGGGGCGTCGCATCCGACGTGAGCTCCTCAGAGAAGGACACCTCTCCATATCAGCTCTGGAATCAGCATGTCCATGACGACAAGAGAGGATACCAGTAGTGGTCGACCTCAGCTCTGGAGGGTCTTGCTCATCTTGTAAGCGTCCTCTCCGTTGCTATAGAAATTGATTATCTCACCTGTGAGGGCGAAGCCCTGACGCTCGTAGAACCCGATGGCTTCCTTGTTGCTCTTCCTGACCTCCAGGATCAAGGTGTCGTAGCGCTTCGCGATGCAGTTCGAATACAGCTCGCCCATCAGCCGCTGCCCGTAGCCCATCTTCCTCCTATCGGGGAGCACCCCCAGCATCAGGACCCTGGCCACTCTCTCTCCTGATGGGACGGCCGCGACGAACGCCACCACAACCCCGTCGGCCTGAAGCACGAGGAACCCCTCCCGCCACAGGTTGTGTACGGTCAAGTAGAGAGAGGGGGGGTAGGTCTCACCCAGGGACCTCCGGACGATCTCCAACGCCGAGGGTATGTCGGTCGGGGAGAACGGCCGGATTAGGATCATCGAGCGGAGTCAAGTATCACGATGATGATTAATCTTCCTCGGACGACGCAGCCGCTTCATGGCCAGCCATCTACCTAGGACCACTCCCGGGCCAGCGGCCAACAGGCCCACCAAGTAATGGAATGGCAAAGCCGTGCTCCCAGAGCCGCCGACCGCGCCCGGAGGAAGGACCTCGACTGTGATGATGTCCACATCCTTATTCCCCCAACCGTCCTCGACGGTCAATCTCATCTCGAATCTGCCAGCATGATCTGGGACGAACCTCGTGGACGGGGTCTGGGCCTCGTAGTCCCCATCCTTGTCGAGGTCCCATCCATAGTGCGCGATTGCCCGATCGTCCACAGAGCGACTGCCGTTCAGCTCCACGACCTCCCCCAGATGCACGGTTAGATTCTCGCCCGCCTCTGCCTTCGGAGGGGTCAAATCCGGGGCCCAATCCATTTCGAAAGCGCGGGTGAAGTACCCCCCGACCTCCTCCGACTCGATGATGGCGGCCAGCTCCCGGTTCTTTGCGAACGAAGAGAAGCCCCAGTTGTTGCTCGAGACCAGGGTCCTCCGTCCCTCGAACACAGCCCCTTTGTTGTGTACGACCGAGATCGGATTCTTGGGATCCATCAGCTTGAACTCGCCACGAAGGCTAGAGTTGTCGCTCGTTCCGGATAGGAACCTCAGGGCCGGGCCATTGCCCTCTGCATTGAACCATGATGAATCGAAGATCATCCGGACCTCGGAGCCATCGCGCATGGCGCCCACCATCGCGTCCAGGAGAGGGCTCATGGCAGGACTGCTGGACCATCGGCCCCCCCAGGAGAGATCGACCTGGAACTGCTCGACGATCATGGACTTCGAGCCCCTCAACAGAGGGCAGAGAAAGGGTGCCAGTTCCGAAGCATCCGGTGACGGGACGAGCTCTATGCGGGCATCGGCCGCGGTGCGCATCGGCGAGAGAGCGCCGTAGGAATGATTCGTGCCTGGAACGGCGGGCAGTACGGCGGAGCTCGAGTACCTCGGGTCGAACCTCCACGGAATCACGTCCGGCCTGGACGAACGAGCATCGGAATCGAAGATCGAGGAGAGATAAAGACCCGCCTCGGAGCTCGCGATGCACACGCCCCAACCCCGGTTCGCCGCAATCCTATCCTCGGGAACACCGCTCTCGACGAAATTCTCTGAGAGGATCAGTGACCTTGAGGAGTCGATCACCGCATACTTCGAGTGAAGTGGGCCAAAGTGCTGCACGACTCTCTTGCTGAGGTTCCCGTTCACCGTCTCGACATCTATTCTGGCCGTGGTCAAAGCGGAGAGACAATCCATCTGACGGGGGGACATCCCACCGGCCGGGGCGCCGTCGATAAGGATTCGGACGTCCACGCCTCTGGCGTATGCGGCCAGGAGCTCCTGACAGACCGCGGCCGAGGATAGTTCGTACGTGCACAGACGGATGGTCCTCTGCGAACCCCTCAGTACTTCCAGAGCCACGTCCAACGAGCAGTCTGGGCTCGTGAACGCGGTAAGGTCCCCTGCGGGGACTGCTATCTGGATAGGCTCGAACTCGGTGTATCCGTACCTGTATTCCCGAAACGGCGCCCAATCGCCTGCCGAATCGGAGTCCTGCCAGCCTGTGCTCGAATGGATCCTTCTCGCAACCTCCCCTTGCCTTAGTGAGGGCATAGGCTCCCCGGACCAGACGGCCGATGGCTCCAGGGAGGTGCCGTACTTCACGAAATCGATCTGAGTGCCCACAGAGGAGACAACCGCGAGAGAATCCCCCGCGTCCGCCAACCTGAAAGTCCCCGTCCGTGACAACTTGCCTGAAGGAGCGTCGACCGTGATGTCAGGGGACCGTCCAAACGCACTCATGAAGGAGGTCGAGTTCATGGAAATGGAAAGCGAGCCCGATGGTTGCAGCCACAAGTCGCCCACGAAAGTGAGCGTCCCCTCTCCATCGGTGATCGAACAGTTCGCCAGATTCACTCGGTAAGGGCACGCATTGGAGATGACGAAGTACTCGTCGCCCGAGAGAGCGCATGGGTAGAATTCCGTTATCAGGAGCTGAGCCCCGAGATTGGCCCCCTCGCCTTCCGCGGGGAAGGCAGCCACGATGTGATGCGGCGCGAGGACGATCGACAAAAAGAGCAAGGCCGATGACACCGCCGGTACGCACCCGCGCCACATCGCCACCCGATGTCGGGACCGACGAGAATACGCGTCGTGCTACAGTTAGACTTCGCTCATTTCCCAAGGCCTGAGATCAGATCGAGCAAGACCGCTCTTCTGTCCTTCGCCTTGACCACTCCGCTGGCCAGAAGGACTCCGTCCGTCCCGAGCTCGATTGCCTTCGCGACGTCGCGTCCGTTCTTGATCCCCGCTCCGCAGAGCACTCCGACACTCGCGCTGATAGACCTTATCGCCTCGACCGCGTCGGAGACAATCTTCGGGTTTGCGGTTGTGACAGAAACCTCTCCCCCGATCAGCTCGGGAGGCTCAATGGCCACGAAATTTGGGTCCATGGCTGCGCATGCCTTGCTCACCGGGAGATTGTTCGTGCATACGATCGTATCCAATCCCAGGATCCTGCACCTGTCGATGACCTCGTGGATCTCGGCCAGCTTCAGCCGTCTCTCGGAATGGTTCACGAGAGTGCCCTTGGCGCCCGAGGCCTTGGCATTGTCGATGGTGACGTGCCCTGTCGTGCTGCCCGATGGGACAGGGTCGAGGTGCTGCGCGAAGACCGGGATCTTGACGGTCCTGGAAATGATGGCCAAGTCGAGCATCGGTGGTGCGATAACTATCGATGCACCCGATTTCGATGAGATGTCATCACAGATCTTGGCGAGCTCGATAGCAGCCGACCCGCTCGCTTCCTGGTAGGTCTTGAAGTTGACGACTATGACGGGCCTTCTGATGGGCAAAGCAGCGACCTCACTCTAGCGGCTTCATCCTCTGTTCGAGCTTCTTCAGGATCTCGGGACGCGTGGTGTACTCGAGTTCCTCGGGAGAGACGATTCCAGGCATGAACGGACCGTGGCCGCGCATATAGATCGATATCTTCATCACCTTGTTCCTCACGACATCCCACTCGTGGCCTGAGAAGTAGTCGATCGGCTCGTGGTCACCCGCCTTCCCGCCCGGCATTTCCGCTCCCTGTATCTTGCCGTTGGTTATCTGTAGTCCCAGGCACGCGACTCTCGGCGGACCGTCGTGATAGCTCGGGTCGGATTCATCGACCGCACAGGGGTACCATGCGCCGTAGTGAGAGCCTCTCATCCAGCCCGCGACGAGCTGCGGGAACGCGAACGGCTGGAGCGCCTCCCCGGCGGCTGGGAACCCGGACTGGCATCTCAGGAGCATCACGGGGTCGTCCTTGCCCACGTACTTCCCTGCCAAGATGTTGAGCTTCTCGGTCGAGACAACCGCCGCGAGGCCGAGAGTCTTGTGCGTCACCCTCTTCACCGCGTACCTCGTCGTGTCTCCCAGCAGCGCGAGTATGTCGTAGAGTTCCGCGGGCGAGCTCATCACGACCTTCTTGTGGTCCACGACATCCACGATCTCCAGGTCGTATCCGAGGTGCGCCCTCGGGTCGATCACGAGGCCGGTCGTGGTGAACGGGTCCATGAATATCTTGGATATCGGAAGTGAATACGCGGACGGGCCGCATTTGTCAGCCATGAACACCAGCATAGGCTCGGTGGGCCGCTCCTCGAACTCCATCTCCGCCGCTCCAGGGCCCTGTCCCCTGACGTTGCCAGAGAACGCGTCTGAGAGAAGATCCTGCCCAGCGGCGTAGAGATGCATCTTCTTGGCCTCGCTTGCAGCGGCCATGAATGCGTTCCAGGCGAGCTCATGG